>NZ_KV817040.1:0-581 GCF_001814535.1 Actinomyces sp. HMSC065F12 | reverse complement strand
TGGGTCACTGGCGTCGACTTTTCAACCAGGCTGGCGATGACGCTTTCGACTACGCGCACAACGCCAGGTATCAGATGATGGTGACCCGCTGGATGGACGAGCACGAAAACTGATCAGCATAAAAAATGATGGCCTCGCACCCGGCTGGCAATGGACGCCAGTAGGTGCGAGGCACACGAGAAAAGGGGCTTGAAAAATGACGATGAGTTATACGGACCTTGAGCGCGCGGTCAGTGAGGCACTGTCGCACTGCGAGGGCGAATACGATGTCGACGAGATTGTCAGTGACCTGTGGAAAGACGATCTCACAGTAGACAGCCCGGAATTTTGGGACATTGTGCTGCGGCACGAGCTGACGGAGGACGAGCAGGCACGGCGCGCCCTGGAGGCTGAAATGGAGCAGGACGCGCGGCGAGCCAAAATGGTCGACGAGGCAGAACGCCAGCACAACAGGAACAAGTATGATCGCCGGTTCCTGCCTCCCACTAGTAGGGAGATTGTCGACGCGCTGCACAAGGTGCGCAAGGCAGCCCTCAACCTGCGCACACCGGCTGAGAAAGACAAGGGCGTCGCCGTGAAGC
>NZ_KV817039.1:0-309 GCF_001814535.1 Actinomyces sp. HMSC065F12 | reverse complement strand
CCAACCTCACCCCATACCTCGACGGCACCTACACCCCGCCAGTCCCCACGCTCTTCACACGCACCGACAACGTCGCACTCCTCTACCCCGGCCTCATCCACGACATCCACGGCGAAAGCGAGTCCGGAAAAAGCCTCCTCATCCAAACCGAAACCGCCCGCCAACTCCAAGCCGGGAACCACGTCGCCTACATCGACTACGAAAGTGACGCCGGCCAAATCATCGAACGCCTCACCCTCATGGGCTGCACCACCCAACAAATCGCCAACGGTCTCACCTACATCAGGCCAGAACAATCCCCCTACACCA
>NZ_KV817038.1:0-269 GCF_001814535.1 Actinomyces sp. HMSC065F12 | reverse complement strand
ACAGGAGCGCGATTTCTTGCGCCCACACCCTGTGCCGGTCACGATTGGTGGGGTGGGTTGATTTCGACAGCAGGTCTGCGAATCGCAGTACTGCTTCAAGATCCACGTCGTATGGGTGACGATCCGCCAGCCCCAATCGATGTAAGCCGTAGTTGTAGAGCAGGTTGGCGTACAGCTGTTTGAGGAATTCGTTGGAGTCGATGTCAGAAAATACGAGATCGCCGACGGTTACTTGCTTGTCAGACATGGCTACCACCTGGCCCACCCAC
>NZ_KV817037.1:0-1307 GCF_001814535.1 Actinomyces sp. HMSC065F12 | reverse complement strand
TGAAGTGTCCCAGGTTTTGTTCCGTTTGAGTAGATGGGAAAATCTGGAATACGCCAAGAAAATTTGATCAGGATGCGAAGGACCGCGTCGTTCGCTTGGTGGAGGATCGCATCCTGGCAGAGAACATGTCGATGCAGGCTGCGTGCCAGGCAGTGGCGCCGAAGCTGGGCGTGTCATGGCATACTGCTCGGCAATGGACACAAGCTGCTCGTCGCGACGGTCGTATTGCCGAGCCGTTGCCCGAAGACCTCGTGGCAGAGGTAGCCAAGCTTCGGCGTGAGAATCAAGAACTTCGCGACACCAACGAGCTGTTAAAGGCCGCGTCGGCTTTTTTCGCATCGGAACTCGACCCAAAACGTCGGAAATGATCCAATTCATCGATAAATACCGGAATCATTTCACCGTCGAGTTCATCTGCACGACGTTAAACACACACCGTGTTGGCGGCTTCCTTACCTCTCGTGGGTACCGCCAATCTAAGGCTCGGGGATTAAGTGTCCGTAGCCTTCGCGACGCCGCCCTAGTAGAGCGCATTACCGAAGTTCATAAACAAAACTACGGTGTCTACGGGATTCGCAAAATGTGGCACGCGCTGCGCCGTGAAGGAATCGACATTGGACGTGAACAGACCGCGCGTCTGATGCGCCTTGCAGGGGTTTCTGGCAAAGGTAAAGGCCGGTCTCCCGTGACGACACATAAGCCCAAGGGACCCGATACTCGCCCCGACTTGGTGAGTCGTGAGTTTCGAGCCTGTGGGCCTAATCGGCTATGGGTGGCAGACATTACCTATGTGCGCACCAGAAAAGGGTTTGTGTACGCCGCCTTCGTGACGGATGTGTTCTCCCGGAGGATCGTCGGCTGGGCGTTGTCTGACTCGATGCGCACCGAAGCGTTGCCGTTGCAAGCACTCAATCAAGCCATTGTGTGCGCCAAGAAGACCACCGGTCTAGTTCACCACTCGGATCACGGCTCGCAATATGTGAGCATTATCTACAATGAGCGTCTTGCTGAGCATGGAATTATCGCGTCGACCGGTACTATTGGTGACTCTTATGACAATGCACTGGCTGAAAACGTCAACGGTTCCTACAAAAACGAGCTGATTCATACCAGGTTGTGGACCGACGTGGTTGATGTTGAGATTGCCACGTTTGAGTGGGTGAATTGGTGGAACGAGTCAAGGCTCCACCAGAGCCTGGGCTACCGCACGCCGGCTGAAGTAGAAGCCGAATTTTGGGAACACCACCCCAGTCGAGAAATAATGGAAATCAAGGCACAAGCCTAGGAACAAAACCCAGGACACTTCA
>NZ_KV817036.1:0-406 GCF_001814535.1 Actinomyces sp. HMSC065F12 | reverse complement strand
GCGTGCCGGAGAACATTGTGTGGCGTCAGCCGTTCCCCGGTCCTGGCCTGGGAATCCGCATCATTGGTGACGTGACGCGCGAACGCCTGGAGATTCTGCGCGCCGCGGATCTGATTGCCCGTGAAGAGCTGACCGCTGCCGGGCTGGATCGTGAGATCTGGCAGTGTCCGGTGGTGTTGCTGGCAAATGTGCATTCGGTTGGCGTGCAGGGCGATGGCCGCACCTATGGCCATCCGATTGTGCTGCGCCCCGTGTCGTCCGAGGATGCCATGACGGCCGACTGGTCGCGCGTACCGTTCGATGTCCTGGCCCGCATCTCCAACCGCATCACCAACGCGGTGCCCGAGGTCAACCGCGTTGTCCTGGACGTAACCAGCAAGCCGCCGGCAACGATTGAGTGGGAGTA
>NZ_KV817035.1:0-603 GCF_001814535.1 Actinomyces sp. HMSC065F12 | reverse complement strand
TACATCATGCATAGCCATTTGTCATGGCGGGAGAGGGCTTCGCCTTCTTTGCCGACGACTTCGCCAAGCCATTTCTTGATTCGTGGGTCGTTGACGGCGTCGTTGTAGATCCAGCCTTCGTTGCCTGTGTTATAGGGAGGATCGATATAAATGCAGTCAACCTTGCCTTCGTACTTTGGTAGTAGAGCTTTGAGGGCTTCGAGGTTGTCACCATGAATAATCATGTTCTGTGAGCCGTTGTCCCCATCGTGTTGGCCGTGCTCGTCATATGAGTATTGGCGGTCGAGGACGCGGTAGGGAACGTCGAGGTGGTGGGTGATCACCTTGTCTTTGCCGACCCAGTTCAGTTCTGGCATTAGCGTTCCTCCTTAGGCTCGTGAGGGTTGTTGGGATGTGGTTCTTCTGCGGCTTGACCGGTGCGGACCCATTCGTCGATTTCTGAGAGTTTGAACTTCCAGACCCTGCCGACTTTATAGGCAGGGAGATTATGGGTTGTTATCCATTTCGTGATGGTTTCCCGGCGCACCCCGAGGTGAGTTTGCGCTTCTTTCATGGTGACCCAGTTTTCTAATTCAGCTTCGCTCATCGTTCCTGCCTTATCGC
>NZ_KV817034.1:0-886 GCF_001814535.1 Actinomyces sp. HMSC065F12 | reverse complement strand
TGACACGCAGGGACGTGGAAAAGTGGGTCACCAGCCTACGTTCCAGGGAAACGGCGCTCTCCATTTCGTCACGCAAGAAAGACCCACAAGCCGAACCCGTATTCCTCTCACCCAAGACCATCAGGAACGCTCACGGGTTACTGTCTTCCGTGCTCGCCTTGCAGGTAGAGCGTCATGTGATCAGCGTAAATCCCGCTTACGGTGTGGCGATGCCCAGGCAGCGCAGACGCCGCCAGCCCGTGTTCCTCACAGTAGGGCAGCTGAAAAAGCTCATCGAATGCACACGTGAAGACTGCCGCCTACTTGTTCGTTTTCTGGCTGGCACTGGATTACGGTGGAGCGAAGCGACCCAGCTGCAGCCAAGGGACATTGATTTTTCGAGCAGGCCGGCTGTGATCCACGTGTCAAGGGCGTGGAAGAAGCAGGGGACTGGGTTCGTTGTTGGTGCCCCGAAGTCGCCTGCATCGGTGCGTGACGTGTCCATGCCGGATTCGCTTTCCAGAGACGTGCAGGAAGCGTGCGCGGGGAAGAGACCTGACGATCTTGTGTTTCCGAGTAGTGAGGGACTTCGGATGCGCGATTCGTGGTTTCATCAGAGGATTTGGCAGCCTGCTGTGACGCGTGCTGGCTTGAATCCGCGTCCGCGTGTGCATGATTTGCGGCATACCCATGCGTCAATGCTGATAGCGGCGGGTGTGCCGTTGCCTTATATTCAGAGGCGCTTGGGGCATGAGAATATTTCGACCACGGTGGATACGTATGGTCATTTGGCTCCTGATGCTGGGAGGGTGGCGGCTGCCGCGACTGAGGCTATGCTGGCCCGGCTTGAAAAGTGATTTATCTATGGACAGAACACCCACATAATAGTGTGATGTAGTTCACACTG
>NZ_KV817033.1:1275-87568 GCF_001814535.1 Actinomyces sp. HMSC065F12 | reverse complement strand
CGGGGCTCGAACCCGGGACAAACGGATTATGAGTCCGCTGCTCTAACCGACTGAGCTATCAGGGCAGATCTAGCCTAACCGCTTTAAGGCTTCGAAAGCGAATCGCGCCTGAACGCAAATGCCAGTGGTGTGGGTCATACTGTGCACCACGATGACAGGAACGCAAAACGGACCAGTCGCTGCCTTACCCCAATCATCCAGAGGAGTCTACTCATGAACCAGTTCACTGACGTTCACGCACTAGCTGTCAAGCTCTACGATGCCCTCGGCGCGTTCCGTGAGAACGCCGACGAAGATGAGGCCACATTGTGGATGCTGTACCAAACCTTAGCCGGGTGGCTGGCGAGCATGCTGCGCCATAAGGCTGCTGACGACCAGGTCGAACAGACACTTGCAGCGATCGCGTTGCGAGACGCACTACGAGAGTTCACGTTCGCAAGCTGCCTGGCATATGGCCAACTGATGAAAGTGATCCGCGAAACCGGTGAGGACCTGAATAATCTCGACACATCGGAGTTTGCTAGTCTTCACGACATCATCGAGGAATGCCTGACCGAAAGTAGGCTGACGCTGGGAGATCGCCTCACGAACATTTAAGCAATGATTGTCCGGGGAGCGTTCGGGGACGTGGCCTACGCGAGAGTAAGGCGAGGGGCCACTGTTCGGCCAATTGGAGCACGCCGATTGGCCCAAGTCAGGGCAATAAAAAGCTCCCGCGACTGGATTCGAACCAGTAACCGTCCGATTAACAGTCGGATGCTCTGCCGTTGAGCTACGCGGGATCAACGCATTGAAGTCTAGCGACTGATGACCAAAAGGGGCAACTTGAAAGAGGTGGCGTATCCCTCACTTTGCTGCACGTGCCAGTACAGCACTGCTCACGCGCCAACGGCCAGGGTGAGTGGCTCAGGCTCACATTCGCACGCTCATGTGAGGCCGCTGCTCGGTCTCGCTAGTCGAGGCCGACACCTTCGCGCACATCCCGTTCAAGCGCGTCCGCCTGATGCGCTTCCTCACCGGTTAGCGGCCCATCCGACACGAGTGTGGAGAACAACTGCCCATCAGCAGTTCGACGGATTGCAGCAGTCACTGTCGCACCCGAATCAACCGTCACCGAACGTTGTGTCACGATCGACTGCGACACAGCTTCACTCATAAGCGTCATAAAACGCTCTGGGTCCTCACTGATCGTGACGCCCGTGAACGGTTCGCGGTCGGGATCGACCCACGTGACGCTCAACGTCCGCTTCTCAGCGTTCCAGCGCGCATGCTGAACTTCGTACCACATGGCAGCGAGGTGGACACCCTCGTCACTGGCGACGAAAAATGCGTACTTGCCGGCGATGACTACTCGCCCGTCCTCGAGGCGCTCACATGGAGCACTCGCATCATAGGTGGGCAGATGCCGCGCAACCGTGGAGGGAAGCTGGCTGTGAGAAGGTTTCGAAGGTGTCATAGCAGTGAGGATATCCGCAACGGTGATCTAGTTCGCGTCCAGATGCTGGCGCTCGTAAGGATCAACGCTCAAGCCGGCATCGATGATGGAGCGAGCCCACTCGCGAGCGCTGAACAGCGAATGATCACGGTAGTTGCCACACGACTTTTCATCCGTACCCGGCACATCGTCCCACGCGACGTCTTCGGCAATGGCGCGAAGAGAATCGGTCACTACGCGCGCAATGTCCTCCACTGCCGGTTCTCCCCACGTAATCAGATGGAACCCGGTACGGCAACCGAACGGTGAGCAGTCAATGATTCCGTCCATGCGGTCACGCAGGAGTGACGCCAAGAGGTGCTCAATCGTATGCAACCCCCCGGTGGGGATGGCGTTCGCGTTGGGCTGGACAAAACGAAGATCGAAATTCGAGATCACGTCACCGGCAGGCCCGCTCTCACGATTGATGAGCCGCACGTAAGGCGCGCGCACAGCCGTATGATCGAGCTGGAAACTTTCCACTTCCGCCATTTCTTCTCCTAATTCTGCTCAGCGAACGCTCGCCGCCGCTCTTCACATTTCATCAACTCTGTGAAGGTCTCAGCATAGCGCTCATCATCAGAGTTCATACGCTGCAGTTTCGCATGCAGCTCGGCACTTCGACGCGTCAGATCCATCCGCACCATCGCAGCAATAATGCCGCGCGAAAACGAACGCATTTGATCGGGGCGGTCCTGCGGCAAGGGTGCGACAGCCAGCTGCGTGACAACCGCATCGACAACCGGCCCGGCGCTTTCACGAATCGCTTCGGCAAATTTCTTCGTCGCAGCAGCTTCCGCCGCGTCCCCCCTGCCCATCGAGTCTTCTGCTCGGGTCAGCATGTCAGTAAAGGTCTGCAGCCCGCCGATAGCGCGCACAGCGTCGTGAACTGCCCTGTGAGCAGGCACCGTGAACGCTTCCCCGCCCAGTTCCTCAAAACCGGAATCCACCACGTCGACTGGGCGTTGAATCAACACCTCAAGGGCCTGGCGCTCCAGGTTCGCCACCGGATCGTCCATCACTGCTGCCGGCACTCGTCCAGGCACGCCCGCGCCCGCCATGTCCATTGCCGAGGGCGACGTGTAGCTGCGCGCCTGCGCATAACGACCACCCTGATTGGACGCCATCCGCGGCGCGGTGCGCACCGACTTGGCCACATCTCGCATATCCATGCCGAGCCAGCCTGCCAGTGAACGCGTGTACTCGTTACGCAACGCCCTGTCCTTGATCCCGGCCACCACGGGAGAGGCAGCGTGCAACGCGGCAACGCGACCTTCAGCAGTGTTCAGGTCCTGCAGGCGCAGCAACGAGCGGATGACAAACTCGAACAGCGGTGTGCGCGAATTGACCAGGTTCAATACTGCCTGATCACCGCTGCGAAGCCGCAAGTCACACGGATCCAGGCCGGATGCCTCCACGGCGACGAAAGTCTGGGCGGCAAAGTTCTGATCCTCACCAAAAGCACGGAGCGCCGCCTTGCGACCGGCCTCATCACCATCAAAAGTGAAAATGATTTCTCCACCGTGAGCACGTCCCGATGAGAGCACCACTCCGGCCGCAGGATCAGCACTGTCACCAAGCAGACGCCGCACGATCTTGACGTGCTCGGAGCCGAACGCCGTGCCGCATGTGGCCACCGCAGTGACTTCACCAGCCACATGCGCGGCCATCACATCGGTGTAGCCTTCCACAATGACGATGCGTCGACGCTTGGAAATTTCGCGCTTGGCCAGGTCAAGGCCATAAAGAACCTGTGACTTGTGGTAAATCGGTGTCTCGGGGGTATTCAGATACTTCGGAGAATTCGTGTCAGAATCGTCCAGGCGCCTCGCACCGAATCCGACGGTCGCGCCAGTAATGTCGCGGATTGGCCACATCAGGCGCCCTCGAAAACGATCGTAGATGCCGCGGTTACCCTGACTGGCAAGTCCGGCTGCCAGAATTTCCGCATCCGTGAATCCACGCGAGCGCAGCACACGTGTGAGCGAATCCCACGATTGCGGCGAATACCCGATCCCGAACTGCGCACTGTCGGACTGCGAAAAACCGCGGTTGGCCAGGAAAGTGCGGCCTGGCTTTGCCTCGTGGGACAGGAGCTGTTCGCGGTAGAAATCCTCTGCCACGTTGTGGGCATCCAGGAGGCGCTGACGCTTCCCCGGTTCTTCCTCGCGTACCCGCCGGCCGCCTTCTTCATAGTGCAGCGTGATCGAGTAACGCTGGGCGAGCATCTCGACGGCTTCAACGAAGCTCATATGGTTGATCTTCTGGATGAAGCTGATGACGTCTCCACCCTCACCACATCCGAAGCAGTGCCACAGGCCGACTACGGGGCGCACGTGAAACGAAGGGGTCTTCTCATCGTGGAACGGGCACAGGCCCTTCAATGCGCCTACACCCGCACTCTTCAAGGTGACGTGTTCGCCTACCACCTCTTCGATCCGGCAGGCTTCACGCACCGCCGCTATGTCTTCTCGACGGATCATGCCAGCCATGGCTTCAGTGTACTGTTCCGCGCCCTCACGTCCACTGGGTCGATAGCAGTCCGCACAGGCGGGCGTGCCACTGTGAGGCTGAAATATCCGTCAATGTCGCCACCTGATCGATGACGACACGCAGCCGCTCGGCATCACCGTCGGCATGTTGCCATGCAGTCGCAAACGGCTCTTCGAGGTGCTGCCCGCGCGATTCGAGCAACGCGTCAACCAGGTCGGCAAGAATCGTGCGCTGATGCAGGTAGACCGGTTCGGTTTCTCGCGGAGACATCACGTAGTGCACAGCGATCCCCTTGAGCAGCTGAATCTCCGCCCGCACGTCCCGAGGAATCACCAGGTCCGCATGGTGCCGTCCCAGCGGGCCATCACCGGCCACCTCACGCGTGGCTGCAACAACGCTTTGACAAAACCTGCCGATCAACTGGCTGGTCAGATTTTTCAAGGCCGCAAGGTCCGCATAGGTGCCATCGAAACGGTGCAGCCACACCGGCAGCGTTAGCAGGCGCTCCATCGCCGCTTCCAGCTCATCGGCGCTCGCTCCCGGGCCGTACCACTGCAGCGTGGAGTCGATAATGCCCGCCGCATGCTCATCATCACTCACGTGGCTCACATCCATCGCGTGCGTGGCGATAGCGTCCTCCACGTCGTGCACGCAGTACCCGATGTCATCAGACAGGTCCATGATCTGTGCTTCAAGGCAGCGCCTCCCCGCGGGCACATCGCCACGCATCCAGGTGAACACCTCAGCGTCGTCTTCATAGACGCCAAACTTCTTCATCGACTTGTCAGGGTCGGGGCCCTGGCCGCGCTTCCACGGATACTTCGCGATGGCGTCCAGCGTCGCCCTCGTCAAATTCAGTCCCGAGGGTGCCCCGTCCGGAGCGACAACTTTGGGTTCGAGGCGCACCACAATGCGCAGTGTCTGAGCGTTTCCCTCAAAGCCTCCGGCATCTTGCGCCAGGTCGTTGAGCACGCGTTCGCCGTTGTGACCGAACGGCGGGTGGCCCAAATCGTGAGACAGGCACGCTGCCTCCACAACGTCTGGATCTGCGCCCAGTTCTTTACCAAGCTCGCGACCCACCTGTGCCACTTCCAGTGAGTGCGTCAGGCGCGTGCGCACGAAGTCATCGCTGATCGGTCCCAGCACCTGAGTCTTGGCGCCCAAGCGTCTCAGCGCTGATGAATGGACAATTCGCGCGCGGTCACGTTCAAAATCGGTGCGTTCAGGATTCTTGGGTGATTCTGCGACGAATCGTTCACGGTCACCTGCCGAGTAGACGATCCGATGGGGCACCTGGGCGTGGTTCATGCGCTGGTTCACGGCTCCAGCCTAACGCCCGTACATGCTCTTCCCTGGACAATATGTGCCTTCGGCACGCGAATGGGCCACAATAGCATTATGTCTGACACGTCGACTTTTCACGTCGCATCCGATTCAAGCGTGACTACGCGACTGGTTCAGCGCGTCCAACGGGGACATTTCCCCTGGTGGAGACGCGCCGTGATCTGCGATATCGGCGGCGGTGTGACCGATGAGGATTTGGAAGTTATCGAAAAACTCTCCTTCGATTTTGCGCGCGTCGGCTTCACGGCTGTTGCCGTCCGGCCCGCACATGCCGACATCGCGGTGGATGGGTCGCGCCTGGCATCATTTATCGAGCGTGTTCACCGCACCGGCGTCAAGGTCATCGTCCGACTGTCCGGCGCGCGCGTGCCGGGCAGCAGCGAGGGAGCGTTTGTCAACTTCGAACAGGACGTGTCCTCACTGGTCGTGCGCACGAGGGCGGCTCTGAAAGCCGGTGCCGACGGGATTGACCTGGGAATCATTCGCGAGGATGACGATGCCAGTGAGAAGCAGGCCAGTCGATTCACTCAACTGATCCACATTCTGCAGGCAGAGCTGGCCGATTTTGATCGCATGCCGATTCTGGCTGCAGAAAGCTCGATTACCACCCCACATGCATTAAGCCGTCACCTCGAAGAAGACTGGTTCCACCATCTGCGTGACGACGCTTTGGTGACATGCCCGTGGGACATTAACCAGCTGCGCGCACGCATTGAGCGCACGTTGTCGAAGCGTTCGAACCTCGGACACGTTTCTGCCTGGCAGTGGTCGCATTGCCCGACCGATAACCGACCGGTGAGCCCGGTACCCGGTTCGTGGGAAGAAGGCGCCGATCAGTGGAGACGAAACGCGATGGCACTGGTGGCGCTGTCACTTCCGGGTGCGGCCTACACACCGTTCGACAGGCTGGCCGGTCGCCGCGACTTCGAAGCCTCCGGTGGGCCACATGTGGAATGGGAGTCGAGCGACAATGCGCGCCTTGAACGAGACATGTTGACTCGGGCGCTGAGAATTCGTGTTGAGCGTTCCATGGGGTCCGGTTCCCTCGCCTATGTGGACAATTTGGGCTGGGCTGATGATGGCGTGGGTGTCCATCTGTGCGCCGGTGTCATGGTCGTGACCAACACGTCTGATTCCCCGGTTGAAGTGCCCGCCGAGCACGTGCTGCTGCTCGACTCGACGGGTCGTGTGTCCGATGAGCCGAATCAGCCCACTGTTGTCGGCCCTGACCAGTGCGCCTGGTTTGAAGCAGCCTTGGTTCAGGCCCCTCCCGTCTCCAGCTATTCGTAAGCCACACGGGTCTGCTCAATCAGAGAACCATCAGCGCCCGGGCATTGGCAACATCGCGCCGATCTCGATACCGGGTCGGTCTGTTCAGCGGAGCAGCCAGACCAACGCGCTAATTGCTGGTCACCGCCACAATCGGCATGGAGGGACGATCGCCGCGATCGACGGCGAATTCGGACTGGGCGGCCAGTGAGGCCATCGCGCAACTTCCGCATGCCGGTCGGCGTGGCTCAAATCCCTTGTCTTCCTCATCCCACACAATGTCGACTGTGCCGAAATCCAGCACGCCATCCGCGCTTTCGCGCCGACGCTGTTCCATCGCCGTTGAGATCATCAGCTTGATGCGGTTGAGCTGGTTGACCTGTGAGGCACCCGGATCGTAGTCCACTGACACCACATTGGCCTGCGGGTAGCGATTGCGCAGCGCGCAGAACATTCCCTCGCCAATGATGTGGTTGGGCAGGCAGCCGAAAGGCTGTGCACAGATGATGTTCGGGCAGCCATGTTCAATCATGTCGACCATCCCCAGGCTGTGAGCGTTCCACGATGCTGATGCCATCGCGTTGTGGAAGAACTGCATCAGTGTGGGCAGTTCCGCCTCACACCCTTCCTCTTCAATAACGCGCACCGCGTGGTTGTTTGCCTCGGGATGGAACTTCACCAGGATTTCCCCGACCAGTCCCACCAGGGGTTTGCGCGATGTCGCGCATGGCAAGCGCGGCGACATGCGCGACATCATCAGACGCATCGCAGAAGAAGAATTCATTGCGAATGGATACGACGGCATCACAACCCGTCATATCGCGGCTCGCGCCAACTGCGATCCGGCAATGGTGAACTATTATTTCGACTCCAAGCAGCGTTTCCGTTCCTACGTACACTCCAGCATCATCCCCGACATTACTGACTTTATTCATCAGCACGTGTGCGGAACTGACGCTCCTCCCCTGTCACCCGCCACGCGCACAGCGATTGCGCGGGAGATTGAGTGCGTCATGTCCACGCTGTACGGTGTGGCCACGATGCGCTACATTGTCCAGCTCGAACCTCTCGCATCCATGTCAGAGCAGGCACTTATCGACGAGTTCGCTCCCATCGCGCAGCGCCGCCTGGATACGGTTGTCGAACTGGTTCGCTCGCCACGGAGCCGGTAGGTCTCCTCGCGCCCACACGCTCACGCTTCCTCGGTCAGGTGAGTGATGGTGTAGGTTTCGCCAGGACGCGTATCGAATGCGAGGTGCGTGGCGTCCAGCAGCGTCGATCCAACGCACGCGCCGTCAGCGCTTGTCACGGTCGCGTTCAAGGCTCCCGACAGACGTACCACTGCGTGCCCGCCGCTTCCGGAGGTAATCGTCATCAAAGTGACGGCGCCATCGGCCCATTCATAGCCAACCGTGAAGTTGCCGCGAGCGCGCAGCCCACTGACTCGACCGTTTCTCCACACGCGCGGCAACGCGGGCGCTGGATACATATAGTTGCGGTACTCGCGTCCATCCTGACCCACCCAGGTCGAATTGGACTGCAGCAGCATTTCGCTGACACCTGCGGTGTAGCCGAAGTTCCCGTCGATCTGGAACGGCGGGTGTGTATCGAACAGGTTGGGGTAGATCCCGTTGGCAAAAAGAGACTGGATGATGCGGTGCGCACGCTCCCCATCGCCGGCGCGGGCCCACGAATTCAGTCGCTGAGCAATTCCCCACCCGGTCGCGCGGTCAGATCGATCATTCATCGACACCTTTGCCGCGTCGAGGAATTCTGCATGATCAACAGTGATCAGGTCGCCAGGATAGAGGCCCAGCATATGCGACATGTGGCGGTGGTAGCACTGATAGTCCGCGATCGCGGAGCCATCCGTATGATGCCCGAGGGCGCCCTCGTCGTACCATTCCTTGATCTGGCCTGAGTCGCCAATGACGATGGGGTCGAGCAGCTGCCTGGCGCACGCCCATGAACGTGAAGCGTCCGAGGTGAACGCGCCGCCATTTTCCCAGTCCCGCTCCCAATCGTCGATGGAGCAGCTCTCATCCATCGTCAGCCGATCGGCATCCACCTGCAGCACCTCTGCCGCTTCGATGGCGTCAGTCAGCATTTGCCAGATCAGGGTCTGCTCGTACACGTTGCCGTCAGTGACCGGCCCATGTTCGGGCGAGTAGGCAGGCGATGAGACTAGGCGGCGTGTGCCCGTCGAGTCGGTGGACGGGTGCAGCAGGCGCTGCACGTACAGGTCTGCCTGTTCTTTGAGCAGCGGGTAGATGTCTTCTCGCAGGCGCTCCGTGTCCCCGGTGAACTCGTACCATTCGTAGACGTTGTGCAGCATCCACGGAACCGCGGCGGGCGACCATCCCCAGAAAAAGTCACGTCCCGGAGTGGTCCAGCCAAATGGAGTGTTCTCGGTGTGAGCGCTGAAACCGGATCCTTCACTGCCATCGGTGCCCAGGTAGATGCGTGCCGTGCGTCTGCCCGGTTCGACCAGTGCCTTCATGAAGCGGATCATCGGATCGGCGGTTTCGACGAGGTTCGTACTGTAGGCCGCCCAGTAGATCATCTGCATGTTGACGTTGAGGTGGTAGTCGGAGTTCCATGCATTCGGCCCAACGGTATCGTCAGACCTGTTCGCCCATACGCCCTGCAAATTGGCTGGCAGCAGTGAGTTCTCCCGCGAGGAGCTGATGCCGAGGTAGCGTCCGTACTGAAACAGCACAACTTCCAGTTCGCGTTGCTGCGCAGGCGAGGCATCTCCTGCGCGGTAGGCGTCGAGCAGCACGTCAGTCGGAACGGTCCGGGCGCACTGATCCGCTTCGCCCCCGTCACATTGGCCCGCATTTTTCGCGTCGCATTGGCCCAGGTCCAGCTCCACTCTGTCAAACAGCGCGCTGTAGTCACGCTGGTGGCGTTCACGCAGGTCATCAATGCTGCGTGCAGCAGCCTCTTCCAGCACCGCCCTGACACGTCTCGACACATCGCGCGGGCTCTCGCCAGTTCGATATGCCGGATACGTCAGCGCATAATCAGTCGCCGCGCTCACCAGCAGCGACACGTGCGTGCACCCTGCAATACTCAAGTGGTCTCCCCCGTCGCTGACCTCGCCGTCAGTGCTGGCCACTTTAATTGCCGAGGCATAGCGCAGGCCGTTGTTATGCAGTGCACCGCTGACTTCAAGGAGGCCTCCAGCCACGTCAACGGTGGTGCGCTCAGCGTTTTTCTGACTGTCCTGCTTCGTTGGAAACGACACGGCCAGTGTCTGTGCGGTGGTGGACGTCAGATGCATGACAAGAACGTTGTCAGGGTTGGAGGCAAAGTATTCGCGGGTGATGTGTGTCCCGTCATGATCGAATGCGACGTGCGCGATCCCGGTCGACAGATTCAGGTCACGTTCATAATTCGAGTAGTGGTCATCAGCGAAACCGTAGTCGAGGTAGACGGTTCCCCACGCCTGGTAGCCTCCTTGTTCGGCGGCATTGAAGCCGCCTATGAGAGTGTTCGACGCCAGGCGCGCTGCTTCTTCGCGGCGTCCCTGTTCGAATAGGTGCTGCACCGAGCGCAGCGTCTGGCCGTTTCTGCCGTGTTCGACTGAATTGCCGCCGTCATAGGTCGGCGTGCTTCCCGGTCCGCCCGTCCACAGGGTTTTCTCGTTGAAACCGATGCGATCGCGGCTGATCTCACCAAATATCGCGCCGCCCAGGTCACCGTTTCCGATCGGCATCACTGTTTCCTGCCAGATGCGAGAGTCAGCGTCCACGATGGAGGGCGAGCCAGCTTGCGGCCCTCTTCCACTGGACATCAGTTCGGTCAGGCTCGCCGGTTGCCTGTACCACAGGCGCAGGTCGTGGTGGTGTGACGTTGTATGCTGAGCGCTCGCCATGAGGCGCCTTCCTTCGATCGGTGCGCGGTGCGCAATGTCAGTGCGCACGGTGCGCATGTCCACGTAGTGTGTGTGCTACCTGTTGAGCCGGCAACTGGCCAGGCGCACTGGACGCGCCAACCGTTGCAAATGTGGCCGCCAGTCCAAACTCAGGCCCCGCCAGGCGTGTCGCCACACCAGCCTCGCCCATGCCGATACAGATCGTCGGCACGTCCAGGTGCGACATCGCCCACCGTCCAGCCTGCATAATCGCGTCCGCATCAGCATGTGAGTGAGCGCGATAGGCGACCTTGACGATATCTCCATCCAGTGCCGCCATCTGCTCAAGCTGGCGCGTGATCTCTTCAGGTGACGGTGTCAGCTCCCAGTTGTGTGCGGAAATAATGACGGTACTGCCATCGTTGTGAGCATCGTCCACGATCTGTGCGCTGCTCGGCCATCTGGCTTCCACGTCCACACAGGGCGCAAGCGCCGCCAGTTTCCTGACACTGTGAGCGTATGCGTTTTCATCCAGGGCGCTGCGGCCGCCCTCGTCAATGGTGCGTATGGTGGCGAGGACGGGAATGGTGCACCGTTGGACAACAGCGCTGCACACGCTGGCAAGCTCGTCGGGATCTGGCCACATATCTGCGCGCCACTCGGCAAGATCAATCGGCTCGCCATGCAGGTTGTCGATCTCGTCGACGAGGGCGTCCCATGTGCTCCCGGTCAGCGGTGCGATAATTCTGGTCGGATTCCCCGGCCCCAGGAAAACGGGGCCGATCTGGACTTCTCGTTGCATGTTCTCACCCGCCTGACGCATCATCTTCAGCCAGGTGCAGGTGCTGGCGTTCATCGTCAGTTAGTGTGCGCGAGTTGAGCCACCCATCGGGAAGATGCGGTTTCTTCTCGTGTCCTGCGCGTCCTCTGCTGCCCTGCGCTGCCGACGGGAAGGGCTGATCGAGGTCAAGATCCATCAGTCGCTCATGCAGCTCCTCCAGGGAGGAAACCAGATTGAGAGCCTGGCGAGATGGCCCGCCGATCGCGAATCCGCGCAGGTACCAGCCGATGTGAGCGCGCAGGTGACGCATCGCGCGATATTCGTCGGCCATTTCTTCGACCTGCCAGCGAGCATGCTGCTCAATGATGGGTGTGATCTGGCGGAGCGTGGGCGGTGGTGGAAGCGGATGCCCGTGCAAGGCTGCAACGAGTTCGCGGAACAGCCAGGGGCGGCCCTGCGCGCCGCGACCGATCACCACTGCATTACATCCTGTGCTGTCCATCATGGCTCGGGCATCGTCTCCGCTGAAAATGTCTCCATTGCCGAAGACGGGGATGTCCTCACGCACGACGTCGCGTAGTCGCGCAATCGCCTGCCACTGGGCGGCGCCCGAATAGTACTGGTGCTGTGTGCGTGCGTGCAGAGCAATACCGGCGACGCCTGCCTGCTGCGCAATGCGTGCGGCATCCAGGTAGGTCACGTGGCCGTCATCGATGCCGATTCGCATCTTGATAGTGACGGGAATATCTCGGCCGACAGTGCGGCCGGCATCGTCAGCCGCGCGAACCACAGCACCGACCAGTGAGGCAAACAGGTCCCGCTTGTAGGGAAGCGCAGCTCCCCCACCCTTGCGCGTGACTTTCGGCACCGGGCAACCAAAATTCAGGTCCACATGATCGGCCAGATCCTGCTCGACAAGCAGTCGGGTCGCAGCCGCCATCACGTCAGGATCGACTCCATATAGCTGGATGGAGCGCACCCGTTCTTCAGGATCCACGCGCACCATATCCAACGTGCGTTGGTTGCCTTCAACCAGAGCGCGCGAGGTCACCATTTCGGTGACATACAGGCCCGCTGGCGCATCGATCCGGGGACGTGGATGTGCCTGCCCGTCAGGAGCTGGACGCAAATGCTCGGGCAGGCCTTCCTCACCGAAGCGGCGGCACAGGCGCCGAAATGGCACATTCGTGACTCCCGCCATCGGCGCCAGGATGACCGGTGACCACAATTGAATGGGGCCGACAGCTACAGGCGCGAAGGCGGGAGCACACTGAACGGGAAGTAACGTCATCGGATGGACAGGTATGCCTCAGCAGGCGCCGAGCTTATCGGCAAGCCAGGCAGGAACCTCGTCGATCGGGATGCGCACCTGCTCCATCGAGTCGCGCTCACGGATTGTCGCTGCGTGATCGTCGAGCGAGTCGAAGTCAATGGTGACGCAGTAGGGTGTGCCGATCTCATCTTGACGGCGGTAGCGCCGGCCCACCGCGCCAGCATCGTCATAGTCCACGTTCCACCGCATGCGCAGGCTCTTCGCCAGTTCGCGTGCAGGCTCCTGCAGTTCCGGCTTGCGTGACAGCGGCAAGACGGCGGCCTTGACGGGAGCCAGACGAGGATCCATATGCAGCACCGTTCGCTTGTCCGCACCACCCTTCGCGTTGGGTACTTCTTCCTCGTCGTAAGCTTCCACGAGGAATGCCATGAGAGAGCGGGTCAGACCAGCCGACGGTTCGATAACATACGGAGTCCAGCGTTCGTTCTTCTGCTGATCGAAGTAGTCCAGCTTGGCGCCGGAAGCTTCGGCATGGACCGATAGGTCGTAGTCGGTACGGTTCGCGATGCCTTCGAGCTCGCCCCACTGGGAGCCTTGGAAACCGAACGTGTATTCGATATCAACGGTGCGCTTGGAGTAGTGCGAGAGTTTCTCTTTCGGGTGTTCGTACAGGCGCAGGTGTTCGGGATCAATGCCCAGGTCGACGTACCACTGGAAACGCTGGTCGATCCACTGCTGATGCCACTGCTCATCAGTGCCCGGTTCTACGAAGAACTCAAGCTCCATCTGCTCGAATTCGCGGGTACGGAAGATGAAGTTACCTGGCGTGATTTCGTTGCGGAAGGACTTGCCGATCTGAGCGATTCCGAACGGTGGTTTCTTGCGGGAGGTCGACATAACGTTGGCGAACTGCGTGAAGATACCCTGTGCTGTTTCGGGGCGCAGGTAGTGCAGTCCGGCCTCGTCATCAACGGGACCAAGGAATGTCTTGAGCAGTCCGGAGAAAGCCTTGGGCTGTGTCCACTGACCGCGCGTCCCACAGTTCGGACACGGCACGTCTTCCATCGACACGTCGCCTTCATCTTTCGAATGCTTCTCAGCGTACTGCTCGATTAGTTCGTCCTCACGCAGACGCTTGTGGCAGGACAGGCATTCGGTCAATGGGTCAGTGAATGCTGTGACATGACCGGACACTTCCCACACGCGCTTGGGCAAAATAACGGCTGAGTCCAGTCCCACAACATCGTCACGGGAGCGCACAACAGTGTTCCACCATTGGCGCTTGATGTTTTCTTTCAGCTCCACACCCAGCGGACCGTAATCCCAGGCTGAACGGGTACCACCGTAGATTTCCCCGGAGGGAAACACGAAGCCGCGGCGCTTGGCCAGGCTGATGACCGAGTCGAGACGTGAAGGGCCTTGTGCCATGTTGGATATTCTCCTTATTTTCATCGTCGCACCTGGCTGGTGCGACGCTCACGCGCTCGAGTCTACCGGTTTTACTGCGTTACCCCTTCACTGCGCCCGCTGTCAGACCCGACACGATGTACTTTTGCAGATACTGGAACAGCACAATCACCGGAATTGCCGCGACAACGGCTCCTGCGGCGAACAGGCCCCACGGTGCCACGCGCTCATCGGCAGCCCAGTTGTACATGCCGACAGCCAGTGTGAAATTTGATTCGCTTTGCAGCACAACACGCGCAATGACGAAGTCGGAGAAACTGGCGATAAAGGACAGTAAACCGACAACAGCCAGGATCGGGATCACGAGCGGCATGATGATCGTCCAGAACGTCTGAGCGTGGCTTGCCCCGTCGATTTCGGCCGCTTCGTCAAGTTCGCGGGGAACGGTGTTAAAGAACCCGTACAGCAGGAAGGTGTTCGACCCCAATGCGCCGCCCAGATACACGCAGATCAGCGCCAGACGAGAGTCCAGTCCCAGGACCGGAAAAACGTCCTGGAGGGCGAGCAGCAGCAGGAACAGTGCCACGAATGCCAGCATCTGCGGGAACATCTGAACCAGGAGCAGGAAGGTGAGTGTGCCGCGTCGCCCTCGGAAACGAAAACGGGAAAATGCGTAAGCGGCCGCAGCGCCCATCAGCACTGTACCAATCGCGGTAATCGATGAAACGATCAGCGAGTTCTTGATCCACTGCCAGTACGTGGTTTGCCCCAGTGCTTGGAAGTTCTCCAATGAGAAGTGCTGGAATAACTTGTTGGCTCCGGTCAGCGTCGCGCCCGGCGACAGGGAGACAGACAAGACGTACAGCAGAGGAATCAGACAGTAGATGGTGACGAGGATACCGACCACATACCTCCACCCCAGCTCTCGCATCCATCGGCCAGCCGACATCGAGTGGCGTGTATTGTTCGCCTGATCGTTGTGTGCGCCGCGTGTTGTGGCAGCTTGAGACGTTGATGCAGTAGTCATCACAGTTCCTCCAATGCGCGCGTCTTCCTGAAGCCCAGCCAGGAGATCACTCCTACGACGATGAAGATGACGATCGACATGGCTGATGCCAGACCGAAGTTCTGCCCGCCCCGGTCAAATGCGATCTTGTAGACCATCGAGATCAAAATGTCAGTCTCACCCACCGGCACCGACAATCCCGGATAGGACGGGCCGCCACCTGTGAGCATGTAGATCAGTGAGAAGTTGTTGAAGTTGAAGGCAAACGATGAGATGAGCAGTGGGACCGTCGATTGCAGCACCAGTGGTAGCTTCACTGACCACACTGTGCGCAGCGCCCCTGCTCCGTCTATCTTCGCCGCCTCCATGACGTCAGAGGGCAACGATTGCAGTGCACCCAGGCAGACGAGGAACATGTATGGGAATCCGAGCCACAAGTTCACCCCCAGGATGGAGACCTTCGCCCACGTCCCATCGGTCAGCCACGGAATATTCGCTCCGGGCATCCAGCCCAGCAATGCCTCGTTGACGAAGCCGAAGCGCTCGTTGAGCATGCCGCGCCAGACCAGGGTGGCGAGGAAGCCAGGGAACGCGTAGGGCAGAATCATCAGGGACTGGAAGACGCGCCGGCCTTTGATGCGCTGATCAGCGAATGTCAATGCCAGGAAGAGGCCGAAGGCGAAGGTGGTGATCACCGATCCGAATGCAAAGACGAACGACCAGATCAGCGATTTAAAGAACGGGACGGCCAGGTCAGGGCTGACCACCATTGAGGCGTAGTTGTCGAAACCGACAAAGACGCGCCACCCGGGCGTGAGGTGCTCGCCGTCTGGTGAGGTGAAGAAACCGTCACTGTCTGCCGTGTACACCACGCCGGTTGCCGTGTTTGTCATGGTGTCGGCTTGTTCGTCGTAGTGGAATGTGGGCTGAGCCAGATAACCTTTGGAGCCGTCGGTGGTGACGTAATACCCGTCGTCAGGGTTGTCACTGACCGGTACAGTCAGGTTGACCACGTCGTTTTGTCGGGCTGCAACATCTGCAAACGCGAGGACGTCGTAGCCTTCCACCGAGGTGATACCCAGGGAGCCGACTTGTGCGTTGACCTCATGAAGCGGCACATCCTCAAAACCGACGCTCACCGCATGTGTATCGGGATCTTCGACCGCCAGCCCCAGTGTGCCGCCGTCGTCGACGACCGCCATATTGACGGTGGGCGCGCCATCCACCCTTTTCTTGTTCTCCATCATGATGGAGCTGATGGCGTCAGCTTTGGTCGAGTTATGCCCTTGCCCGTAGTTTGTGAAGGACACGTAGCCGGTATACCCCATGACGAAGACCTGGTAGATCAGGAGGAACACCAGGCCGGGGATCAGGTATTTGGCGGGCAGCATCCGCGAGGAAAAATAGATGAAATCGACGGCAACCAGCAGAAGGACCAGTAGCGCCACGATGAGCCACGACTGGACGAACGCCGCTGTGATGATGCCGTAGACGCCGAGTGCATTGACGAGCATCATCAAGATCAATTTGGCGATAAAACCGGGCCTCGTTATGTCGCGGGCATGTGAAGTGCGGTACGAGGGGGCCTGCGGTGAATCCGTTGACTGTGAGGACTGTTCTGTGTGAGAAGACGTTGCTGATGAAGGCGACGACATGGCCTACTCCTGATTGGGTGAACAGAGTGCGGGCGGCACGGTGGATGAGAAAAGAGATGCGAGGCACCTCGTTTCTCATCCCCGTGCCACTGGTCTGTCACGCTGCAGTGAGCAGCGCGACGCGACAGACACTACTCAATAGCGCCTTGAATGTTGGAGATCATCGTGTTCCAGCCTTCTTCGGGAGCTTCCTTGCCGGAGATGATGTTCGCTTCGGTCAGACCCCAGAACTGCCACACGGCGCTCATCTCAGGAATAGACGGCATGGGCATACCGGTTTCGGCAATCTTGGAGAAAGCCTGAATGTCAGGGTCATCAATTGCGGCGGCTGTTTCTTTCAGAGCCGGTGTGCGCCCAGCCAGGTCGTACATTTTCTGCTGCGCTTCGGGGGTCTTCATAAAGTCCATGAACTTCGAGACAAGCACCTGGTTCTGGCTCTTTGCAGATGCGTAGAAGACTTGGACGCCGACGAACGGCGCCGCTGTTTCACCTCCCGCTGAGGGGATGGGCAGCACAGAGATGTCCATGCCGGCATCGCGGAAAGCGTCAACGTTCCACGGACCCGTCACGGTGTATGCCGCTTTGCCGTCCAGGAAGGACTGCTTGGCGATTTCGCCGGTGATGTTGATGTCGAAGATTCCAGCGTCTGCCTGTTGCTTCAGCCATGTAGCATACGCCACCCCCTTTTCGCCACCCATCGTCAGCTCTGAGGTGTAGGAACCGTCAGCTTCCTGAGCAAAAACCGTTGCACCAAAGGAGGTCTGGAATGGGTAGTAATGGTACGGGTCTCCCTGATCTCCGGTTTGGAGGACGAACGGATACTCGGCTCCTGTCGCTTTGCCCGATTCGATCATCTCGTCGAATGTGGCAGGCTCATCCGTGGTCAGCGCGTTATTGCGCACCAGTGCCAGCGATTCGGTGGCGTAGGGCACGCCGTAGGTCTGCCCGTCATAGGTCACGGCCTGCACTGCTGATTCGGTAAAGGCGTCAGCTGAATCGGCAATGTCAACCGGAGCGACCACACCATTGTTGACCAGTTCTCCCAGCCCATCGTGAGCGGTCACCATCATGTCGGGGCCTTTGCCGGTAGGTACCTGCGCGATGAAGTCTTTCGACATGGTGTCGTTGGACTTGGAGAAGATATTGACGTCAATTTGCGTTTGAGCAGTGAAATCTTTCGCGAGTTCTTTCAGCGGCCCGGTTCGGGTGTCATCTGCCCAGATAGTGAGGGATCCAACGGTTGCAGCACCGTCCGAAGCGGACTGTCCGATGGCGGACTGTTCCGCGTCAACACCGTCTGAGGACTGGCCGGACGGCGAATTTCCGCCGCACGCTGTCAGTGTGGCAACGATGGCGAGGGCACCAAGTACAGTTATGCGTCTGCGCATTCAAACTCCTATGATCGGGTGATCGTGAATCCGCACGCTCCGCTGCCGTGCGGTTGTAGCTCTTACTGTAAATAATCTCCGACAATTGTGCAAGGATTTACAGAAAAGATAGAGAACTGTTACATTCAGTACAGCGTCCACTCGGTGAGCCATGCACGGCTCACCCTCGTGATCGACTACGATCGATAAGACGTACATAACGGGGAGGGTTCAATGCCGAAGCACCGCACACGGATGACTGATATCGCTGAACACGCGCAGGTGTCAACAGCTACCGTGTCACGCGTCATTAACGGAACTGGCCCCGTGTCAGCCGAGACGCGCCACCGCGTCCTGACGGCGATTGATTCTCTGGGGTATGAACGCCCCCTTCCTGAACGCTCCTCCTCCACCCCCTGCGTCGGGATCATCATCCCCGAACTGACCAATCCAATTTTCGCCGCATACGCCCACGCCATCCAGGCTGAGGTTTCGCGCACAGGTGCAATCCCATTGATCTGCAGTCAGACTCCCGGCTCCACCTCCGAGGGTGACTACGTTCAAACCCTTCTGTCCCACGGATGCTCCGGCTTGATTTTTGTGTCGGGGCGTCACGCCGATTTTCGCGGAGATATGTCCCGCTACCATCACCTGCGCGAACGACGCATCCCATTCGTCACCATCAATGGATCACGCGAGGAGATTGAAAGCGCAGATTTTTCTGCCGCCGACCAGATCGGTATCTCGATCGCCGTGCGTCACCTGCGCGAACTGGGACACACACGGATCGCTCTGCTGTCCGGGCATACGCACATCGTGCCCGCCAGCAGGAAAGTCGACGCATTCAAGACAGTCATGGCTCAGGAGTTCGGAATCGACAAGCCGCGCATTGTCGAAACGTTCTACACATACGAGGCCGCCGCAGCTGCAACTCACGGTCTGCTCGATGAAGGCATGACTGCCCTCGTCACTGGATCAGATATGCAGGCACTGGGCGCAATTCGCGCGGCAAAGTCACGTGGCATGCGCGTGCCGGATGACCTGTCGGTTGTCGGGTTTGACGATTCGCAACTCATGGCTCACCTCGATCCACCCCTCACGACGATCCGCCAGCCTGTCGATGCAATTACCACGGCTGCAGTTCGCACTCTGTTCGAAGCGATTAAGAATCCTGACATGCCCGCCACGTCCGGGGCATTTTTGTACACACCGGATCTGGTTGTCCGCGGTTCGACTGGCCGAGCGCCGTCCACATCGCGATAAACTACACATCTCACACCAGGTCCACTTGACATTCATTCTCACTTACGGTGGAGTTGTAGGTATGAAGATCTCGCGTCCTCTCCTCACCCTCGTCTGCGCTGCCACCGTGCTCGCCGGGTGTTCCACTCCTTCAGCACCCCAATCCACGCAGTCTGAACGGTCGGTCATCGCTGACGCAGGCCAGTCCTCCCAGTCCGACGGGTCGACGGTACTCAACGTCGCGGCATCCTTCTACCCGTTGCAATATCTGGTGGAGCAGATCGGCGGTGATCGTGTAGCCGTGTCGTCACTGACACCTCCGGGCGCCGAACCGCACGACCTGGAGCTGTCGCCGGCCAAGGTGAACGAATTGGGGCGTTCAGACATCGTGGTCTATCTTTCTGGTTTCCAGACTGCCGTCGATGACGCTGTTGCGATCAATCCACCCGAACACGTTGTTGACGTTGCCAGTGCTGTTCAGCTCCTGTCCCCCACGCACGTAGACGAGGACGCGCAGTCGGGGCACAGTGAGGCCGAGGACACTGACTCGGCGGATGAGGAACACGGCGATCACGACACAGGTCACGAACATGACCACGGTGACGTGGATCCACATTTCTGGCTGGATCCCCAGCGTATGGCTCAAGCTGCCACGATGATTGGACAGGCGCTCGCAAAAGCCGACCCAACCAACGCGCAGCTGTACACCACGCAGGCGGCCCAGGTGTCTACTTCCCTCAACGAATTGTCGACGGAAATTGTCGAGGGCACACGCAAGTGCGCTCACACGACATTCATCACCTCGCACGAGGCCTTCGGCTATCTGGCCGACCGCGCCAGCGTGAACCAGGAAGGCATTGCCGGTATTGATCCGGAAACATCGCCCTCGCCAGCCAAACTGAAGGAGATCTCCGAGCTGGCCAAGAAAGAAGGCGTGACGACAATTTTCACTGAGACTCTCATTGACCCGAAGATTGCACAGACACTGGCAGAGAACCTGGGAATTAAGACCGCAGTCCTTGATCCCCTCGAATCCCAAAACGATCCATCCAAGGACTACATGGACGTGATGAGAGACAATCTGGCTGCTCTGCGCACAGCACTGGATTGCAAGTAACCCCCGCAATGACTTGCCCCGATGCGTCTGACATGACCGCTCTCGCCGTCAGCATGCGTGACCTGCATGTCGCGTGGGATGACACCCTCATCCTGCACGGCATTAACCTGGATATACCCGCCGGACAAACGCTCGCCGTGACGGGTGCCAACGGTTCCGGCAAGTCCACGCTGGTACACGCGATCCTTGGCACCGCACCGGTGACACGCGGCAGCATGTCACTGTTCGGCATGCAGGTCAGTGCGCACGGCAAGCGACCATGGTCGCGCATCGGCTACGTCCCGCAATATTCACGCGCAGGCGGCGGCGTCGCCTCCAATGCGCGTGGAGTTGTCGCCTCAGGTTTACTGGGACCTCGAAAATTCTGGCTGTCACGCTCCGATCGACGCAAAGCGCTCGGTGCTCTGGAACTGGTCGGGCTCGCACATCGCGCAAACGATCCGGTCTCCATCCTGTCGGGTGGGCAGCGTCAGCGCGTCAACATTGCGCGCGCCCTGGTGCGCCACCCGGATTTTCTCATCATGGATGAGCCGCTAACTGGAATCGATTCGGTTTCGCGCCAACGCCTGGCGTCGATCGTGCAGTCAGCCAAGGACGGGGGCACCACCATTGTGTTGGTCCTGCATGAACTGGGGGAACTACGCCCCCTCCTGGATCGTCAAATCACCATTGCCGCCGGCCACATCACCTACGATGACGCCCCACAACCGGCATCGACCGAGGAGGCGAGCCATCATGGGTGAGGCACTCGCCGACCTTTTCACATCCCCACTGATGCTCCGTTCCCTGCTGGCAGCGCTGCTGGTCGGACTGTGCGCACCCATCGTCGGCACCTACCTGGTACATCGCCGCATGGCGATGCTGGGAGACGGCATCGGGCACGTCTCGCTGACGGGTGTGGCTCTGGGCTGGATCGCCGGGACAGCTGCAAACGTGACGCCTTCTGATCAATGGGCATTGCCGGGCGCCCTTGTCGTATCAATCCTGGGCGCGGTGACGATCGAAGTCGTCAGGCTCAGTGGCCGCACCAGTGCCGACGTTGCCCTCGCCATGTTGTTCTACGGAGGCATCGCCTCCGGCGTCCTGCTGATCGGTCTGGCAGGTGGAACGTCCACACAGTTGAACTCGTATCTATTCGGATCCATCTCAACAGTGCAATGGGGTGACGTCTATCTGATCGGCGCGCTATGTGCACTCATATTGCTCATTGGCCTGGGATTCTCTCCTGCACTGTACGCAGTGACCGATGATGAGGACTTCGCGCACTCAACCGGCCTTCCGGTGGCTGCCCTGTCCATCCTCATCGCGATCCTGTCGGCGTTAACTGTCGCAGTTGCGATGCGCGTCGTGGGCTCGCTCCTGGTGTCGGCCCTGATGATCGTCCCGGTCGCAATCGCGCAACTCGTCACCCGTTCCTTCCGCTCCACAATGGCCTGCGCAATGGCTCTGGGAACCGTGCTATGTGTCGGCGGCCTTGTGGTGACCTACTTCGTGGATGTCTCCCCCGGCGCACTCATCGTGGTGGCAGCTATCGTCGTATACATCCTCGGATTCGTCATCAAGGCTGCCATTGACGGTATTCGACGAGGGCGACGCCTCCAGGTCACCGGCGGACATACACATCTGATTGCCGGTGATCCTCACGCTCATTCGGCGCATCCTGACTCCCCCGATCGGATGGGCACACCACCAGCAGATGACACACTGTAATCTCCATTTCTCGCCTCAACCCTGTATGCTTCCAAGAACGAGAAGATTTACTTCAGGGTCGGCAAGAGGGGGACATCGTGCAGCGGATGACTCGGCAACGTCAATCCGTCTTTAACGAGCTGCGTCGTGACAAGGACTTTCGTTCCGCACAGCGGATCTACGACGACCTGACAAATCAGGGGCAGCGCGTCGGCCTAGCGACGGTCTACCGCAATCTGCAGGCACTGGCTGAGATGAATGTCGTCGATGTCCTGCGCATGGACGATGGCGAATCGATGTTCCGTCTGTGCGAAGATGAAGGCCACCACCACCACCTGGTGTGCCGCAACTGCGGTCACACTGAAGAGATCGAAGTCAGCGAAGCAGAATCCTGGATTTCTCAGATCGCCTCGCAGCACGGCTTCACTGAGGTTGCCCATTCGCTCGAAGTATTCGGTCTGTGCTCTGAGTGCAGCGCTGTTGAGGATGACGAGGACTGATGCCAGTTCCCCAGTGGGCCTCAAGCGGGCTGCCTCTTTTCATCTTCCTGTTCTTTGTCGTCTTCTTGCGCGCCCAGGGCACCTATTGGCTTGGTCGAGGCGCCGCCGCGGGCGCCCTGAAAGGTGACGGACACTCCGGCCTCATCGGCGCGATCGCCCGCTGGTTTAACGGGCCTGTTCCCCGCCGCGGTGCAGAACTGCTCGAAAAATGGGGACTTTTGATCATCCCACTGTGCTTCCTCACCGTCGGTGTTCAGACAGCGGTCAATGCCGGTGCCGGAGTTGTCCGGTTGAAGTGGCGCACCTATACCCTCGCGATGCTTCCCGGGTGCGTAGCGTGGTCGATCATGTACGGGCTGGGACTGCTGGCTGTGTGGGTCGCTGCCATCGGCGCAATCGCAGGCTCTCCGATTGCATGGATCGGGATCGCTCTGGCGGTGATTATTCTGGCCAGCTGGCTCATTTATCGTCGCTCGCACCCCAAAGCGGCACCTCAGGAAGTCCTGACGTGCGAGGAATCCCCGGTATCAGCACAGTAGGACGCTCACCGAAGCGGCGCGTGCGGTGAATTGACGGCGCCACCGAAACGGCGATCACGTTTCCCGTAGGACGCCAGACATTTCCACAGTTCACTGCGGTCAAATTGCGGCCACGGCGTATCCACGAACATCATCTCCGCGTACGCCAGCTGCCAGAGCAGGTAGTTCGAAATACGTTGCTCGCCTGAGGTGCGAATCATCAGGTCGACATCTGGCACATCGGGCAGATACAAGTGGCGCGCAAACGTCCGTTCAGTCACGCCAGCCGGCTTCATCGTCCCGTCAGCAATCTCCATGGCAATCGTGCGTGCAGCGTCCACAATTTCGGCGCGCCCACCGTAGTTGACACACAAAATCAGATCGAGCGTCCGGTTCGATTCGGTGGCGCGCTCAGCTTTTTCCAGGGCGTGAATAACGGACTTCCACAGTTTGGGTCGCCGTCCACTCCATCGCACGCGCACACCCCATTCATCAAGTTGGCCCGTCCTGCGCGTGAGCACATCGGGCGCGTAGTTCATGATGAAACGCACTTCAGCCGGGGAACGTTTCCAGTTTTCCGTCGAAAAGGTGTAGACGCTCAGATAGCGCACGCCCGCGTCAATGGCACCGGCGATCGTGTCCATCAGGGAGTATTCTCCGGCGTGATGCCCTGCCGTGCGATTCAATCCGCGAGCATTGGCCCATCGACCATTTCCATCCATCACGAGGGCGACGTGGCGAGGCACGCGGTCAAAAACGGGAACCGGTTGGGACCACTGACCCGGACCGAGCACAGGAGCAGTGGGATCTGATGGTGCCCGATCAACCGGAGCCTGGGCAGATGTCATGCCCGTTTCCTTTCGAAGAGCTGGAGTGCGCGCAGCTTACGTTCCAAATGCCACTGCGTATACGCCGATGTCAGGTGTGCGACGCGTTGCCGGTCATACGCTTCGGTGCGGTCAGCCTGATCCCAGTTTCCGGCCAGGAGGTGCCCCATCAGTTCCATCGTGTTCTCCGAGACGGCCACTCCCCCTTCGCTTTGGCACTCGTCGCACAGCGCGCCACCCTCGGAAATGGAGAAGGACGTGTGCGGGCCGGGCTTGCCGCAACTGGCGCATGCGAAGCACGAGGGTGCCCACCCCGCCACTGACAGGGCGCGTAGAAGATACGAATCGACGACGAGGACCGGGTCGTGACGCAGGTTGGCCAACGCGTGGAGTGCTCCGAGCAGGAGTGAGTATTGAGCGTGTGCACCGTCAGCTGAATCGGCCGTGAGGCGTTCTGCTGTTTCCACCATGACCGTTCCGGCGGCGAACAAATCGAAGTCAGAAGCCAGTTGAGTGCCGTAGGGACGCAGCATTTCGACCTGCGTCACAATGTCGAATGTGCGGCCACGATGCAGCTGCACGTCGATCAGTGAGAACGGTTCCAGGCGCGCACCGAATTTCGAGGTGGTGCGGCGCACTCCCTTGGCTACCGTGCGTACCTGCCCGTTTTCCTTGGTGAGCAGGCAGACGATACGGTCAGCTTCCCCCAGTTTGTGGGTACGAAGGACGATCGCCTGGTCTCGGTAGCTTCTGATCACGCTCGCATTGTCTCACAGGCCGGTCGAGGTGCCACAGGACACGTCGACCGGCACCGTCAATGTGCTATTAGCGCAAAGCGCGGTTCATGGCGGAAATAACTGCCTTGTAGGTGGCAGTCGTGATCGACGAATCGATGCCGACGCCCCAGACGATCTGGCCGTCGACCGCTGCTTCCACATATGCGGCTGCGGTGGCGTCACGTCCCTGGCTCATGGCGTGCTCAGAGTAGTCGAGGATGCGCACATCCAGGTCGAAATCGTGCATAGCTGCGACGAATGCGTCGATCGGGCCGGTTCCCACGACGCTGATGGCAACGGGCTGTCCCTGATCCAGGATTTCCCCGCGCAGTTCCACTTCCTGCTCTTTGCCGCGCGTGTACAGGTGGAAGTCTCCCATTTCGAAGCGTCCCCACGGGGCCAGGCCACTTGCCCTGTCGGCGGGCAGGTATTCGTCGGTGAAGATCTTCCACAGGTTTTCGGAGTTGATCTCTCCGCCAAAAGAATCTGTGTGACGCTGAACGATGCGTGAGAATTCGATTTGCAGGCGTCGCGGCAGTTCCATGTGGTGTGCGGTCGACATGAGGTAGGCGACGCCCCCTTTGCCGGACTGGGAGTTGACGCGCACGATCGCCTCGTAGGAACGTCCCACGTCATGCGGGTCGATCGGCAGGTACGGAATGCCCCACGGCACAGCGTTTTCATCTCCGCCAGCTTCCGCAACTTTCTTCTTGCGGGCTTCGAAGCCCTTCTTGATGGCGTCCTGGTGCGATCCGGAGAAGGACGTGTAAACCAGGTCCCCCACGTAGGGCATACGCGGTGGGGTTTCCATCATGGTGCAGTGTTCCACCGTGTGCCGGATGCGATCCACGTCGGAAAAGTCAATACCCGGATCGATACCCTGGCTCATCATGTTCAGGCCGAGGTTGACCAGGTCCACGTTGCCGGTTCGTTCGCCCTGTCCAAGCAGGCATCCCTCTACGCGGTCAGCGCCGGCCAGCAACGCCAGTTCCGCTGCTGCAACACCCGTTCCGCGGTCATTATGCGGGTGGACGGACAGCGCGATGTGGTCGCGCCTCGACAGGTTCGTTGACATCCATTCGATCTGGTCGGCAAACACATTAGGCGTTGCGCGCTCCACCGTTGCCGGCAGATTCAGCACAATTTCACGGTCGTCGTCAGGCTGCCAGATATCCATGACTGCTTCGCAGATTTCGGCTGCGAAGTCCAGCTCCGTGTCCACGAAGATTTCCGGTGAGTATTCGAAGCCGAAGATCGTGTCATCTGAGAGGACTTTTTCTGCCCGCGCCATGATTTCCCGAGTGCCGCTTTGTGCCAGGTCAACGGTTTGTGCCTTGTCCATACGGAAGACGAGCTCGCGGAACAGTGGCGACGTTGCGTTGTACAGGTGAACCGTTGCCCGGGGAATGCCGACGAGGGCGTCGATGGTGCGCTCAATGAGTTCGGTGCGTGATTGTGTCAGCACAGACACTGTCACGTCTTCAGGGATCGCCTCATCGTCAATCAGAGAGCGAACAAAGTCGTAGTCGGTTTGCGATGCCGCTGGGAATCCAATCTCGATTTCCTTGTACCCCAGTGAGACCAGCAAATCGAACATGGCACGCTTGCGCGTGGGATCCATCGGCTCGATCAGTGCCTGGTTGCCGTCACGCAGGTCGGTGGACAGCCAGCGCGGGGCGCGTGTCATGCGCTTGGTGGGCCATGTGCGCGTGGGCAGGTCGATGGGGTTGGATTCCAGGAATGGAATGTACTTGTCAACCGGCATGGGGCTGGCTTGAGGTGTGGGAACGTTGGCTGTTGTGCGCATCTGCTTTCTTCTTTCCTGCTGGTGTCGATTCCGGTGGCGAACCGGCTTGACCGGGGTCGACAAACGCCGCGACGAGGTTCCGGCCTTTTCAGGCCTCGTCGCGGCACATAAGCAGGAGTGCGCGCTGCATCATATTCTCCACCGTAATGAGATTGGGACCACCGCGCCGCACGCGTTTCACAAAGTGGACACTACGCGCCGCTGGTCAGACGCCGGTTCCCGTGCAGTTGACGTTTGAATCGACGATGCCAAACCTGTTGATGCGCACCGCGCCTGCGTCAGTTCATGCGTCAGCCGGCGCTGTTAGAACTGTTATCAGCGCGTGCGGCCTGTGCACGCCATCTGCGAGCACATGCCTGCAGACGCAGGGTGCTGATCACTGCATATACCGAGATGGGCGACAGGACGAGCGCCGGGATATACAGAGTCAACGCTGCGGCTGTTGGTACCGCGAAGTATGCCCAAGCCATGACTGGAATAAGCAACACGAATATGACCATGATGATGAACGCAAAAACCTCACGCACTCTGTTGCGTGAACGAGCAGCCAGCAGGTCGTTGCCTCCCGCATTCCATCTGTGCAGGTTCATCTTCTGACGGATGCCTGCATGATACAGCCAGGCGGCAACCGCTCCGCCCAGCAGCGTCGCGGCACAGAAGAGTGCGATGTAGGCGCCGCCGCTCAAATCAGCGGGGTGCTTGGTTACCAGCCACATCGTCAGCGGCGCAAGAAGGAATGCTCCGATCAGTCCCCCGCCCTGTGCGGCTGCTCCACGGTCATCGTTGTCTACCGTGAGATAGGCGTGATGCGTGACAGGCTCATACATCACGTAGCGACCCTCGTGCGGACCCACTGGGATCATCTGGCTCCGAGGAATGCGGCAGCTTCCCGGGCGGTTTGTGTCTTCCTTATTCACTCGAACATGATAGATCGAGGGACGTAGTGGCGCCGGTTCTTGAGCTGTTTCATGACAAGGCAACCTGGAAGGAATGCGCAGAGGCTTCGCCGGGGCCGCCCTCGTCGAAGCGACCGGGAATTCTGGCCCCGCACGCCGGACACGTCCCGTTAGCTGTCACGTCGTAGCTGATGAGGCGGTACCAGTCGCGCACGATGAGTTCGTGCCCGCAGGAGGCGCATGTGGTGGTATCCGCTTCGATGTCGTGAACATTGCCGCAGTACACGTAATGCAGCCCTTCGTCGAGTGCAATGGAGCGGGCTCGGCGCAAAGTCTCAGGTGGAGTCGGTGCAGTGGTGCGCATTTTGTGGTCAGGATGGAATGCTGAAAAATGCACAGGCACATCAGAGCCGCACTCACGCAGGATCCACCGGCACTGGCTGCGGATTTCCTCAGATGAATCATTGTGTCCAGGGATCAGCAGGGTTGTCAGTTCCAGCCAGGTGCTGTCCCGCTCAGCGACCCATGCGATCGTCTCCAGGACGTCGCGCAGGTGAGCGCCTGTCAGATGCCAGTACATGTCCTCGGTGAAGCCTTTGAGGTCAATATTTGCCGCGTCCATAGGCGCGAAGAACTCAGATCGAGCTTTCGGAGAAATGTAGCCGGCAGTCACAGCTACGGTGCGCACGCCCGCCTCGTGGCATGCCAGAGCCGTATCGATAGCATACTCGGCGTAGATCACGGGATCGTTGTACGTGAATGCGATCGCAGGAATATGATGTCTCACTGCCGCGTCTGCGACCATATGAGGCGTTGCGCGTTCGGCCAGGAGGTCCCATTGTCGAGCCGCTGAGATCTCGTGGTTCTGGCAGAACCTGCATCCCAGATTGCATCCGGCGGTACCAAATGAGAGCACAGCGGTACCAGGGTAGAAGTGCGCGAGTGGTTTCTTTTCAATGGGGTCCACGCAAAAGCCGCTGGAGCGCCCCCAGGTTGACAGCACAATGTCAGCGCCGCGACGCTCCCGCACAAAGCAGTATCCACGCTGCCCATCGCGCAGTTTGCATGCACGCGGGCACAAGTCACAGCGCACTCGACCGTCATCGAGGCGTGTTTGCCAGCGTCCGGTGATCGTGTGTGCAGGTGTAGACATGGCGCTGCGTGGTTTTATCGGTCGGTCATGTCTGACGCACTGGTCGGCGCATCATCGTCACCATCCGCGTCCTGGTCGGTGAAGGCTCGCACCGTGTAGGTTTCCACTCGGGCGTCCGGCGACCACCAGGTAGTGGGAAGGCCTGCCTTGCGTTTGAGGTGGGCGAAGAAGTCAGCTGGATCCGCAAGGTCGTCCCACACCTGCGGCAGGAACGTGGCGCGCCGAGTCGGACCGGCGATCAGGACGACCCCGTCAATTCCGGGACGCAACGATTCAAGCACCGCTTTCTCACTCAACGCCGGTAGGGCCACCGGGGCCGACAGCACCGACACCTCCACGCTGATGCTCGGATATTCAGTTGCGTCAAGGGGATCGAAACGCGGGTCGTGGAAGGCGGCTGCGAGGGCATTATGGATGACGTCGTCGTACAAAGATCCGCGCGGTGAGAGCGACCCAATGCATCCTCGCAAATGAGAGTTGATCGTCAGCGTCACAAAGCTTGCTCCTGGCTCCTGCAGCCATTCGGGCCGGTCGTGCGGTGCCGGTAGGGAGTTCATGACAATCTGGTCGGTACGTGTTCCCTGCAGCCTGAGCCGTATGGCTCCTCGCGCCAGTGGAACCAGGATGCGTCCCGCATTGTCTGGCAGTGATGATGGCATCTGGGTCAGTCCTTTTCGTCAGTCAGTGCAAACGCTGCGTATCCGACGACACGCGCGGTGTCACCTCCCAGAACGTCTCCGGAGTTGTGTGAGCCGAGCGCGGTCACCGTCAGAGAGTGTCTCCGGGCATATTCGAGCAGGCCGTTCATGGGACGGGCGCCGCAGGCCTGCTCGGGTTCAACGGGGTACTGTCTTCGTTCGATCATGTCGATGGTGCGTTGGTCGATGCGGCGCGCCTCGTCGTATGTGTGGTAGTGCGAGAGGTCTGAGCTGACTGCGATCAGCGTGGTGGGCGAGGTGAGCGCGTCGATCACGTCGGCAACTGCTGTGGGAGAGGCTTCTCCGACGTTGAGGGGCACGAGTTCGACGTCGTCTCCGAACAGTGCCGTGATGAAAGGGACCTGGACTTCCAGCGCGTGTTCATCCCGGTGGGTGCCTTCGTCGCAGTGGACAGGTTCGACGCACGTGCGCGTGGATTCGAGGATGTCACGGGTGGGGATATTGAGCATTGCAGCCGGTGTTCCGAACCGGTCCGCACCGGGCAGCGCGATTCCCCGGATGGCGACACGGTGGGTCGGGCCGAGCAGGACGATTCGTGTGGTTCGGGGGCGACTGCGCGCCGCGTACGCCCAGCCCAGCGCAGCAAGATCGCCCGAGTATCGCCAACCGGCGTGGGGCACGATGATTGCGCGTGCCGGGTGTGCCTCACTGTCTGACGGGGCGGTGTGCTGGCGGGCACGATCAATCAGCGCACTGGCAGTTGAGTCAATATCGGTTGGACTATCTGGGTAGAAGAATCCGGCGACTGCGGGGGCGCGGACGGTCAGCGAGGTATCGCGAGTGTCAGAGCCGGTCGATTCGGGCGCGGTAGACTCAGGGGCGGTGAGGTCGGGAGGTTGCGTCACACTCGTTCTCCTCTCCTGGCGTGGATGGGGCACCATCGACCCATCCACTGTATGTGATTCTAGCCTCTTGCGGGTGCCGCTTGTCACACTCCTTCCATTATGTGACAACGTTGCAGGTCACCCCCATTCCATCAGCATCAGTTAATGCACAGTCACCTGCTGTTTACCGAATAGTCATTTACTCAAAAACCGAGGCGGCCCAACATTTTCGGATCTGACTGCCAATCTTTGGCGGTGCGCACATGCAGATCCAGGAAGACTCTGCGTCCCAGCAGCTCCTCGATTTGCTTGCGGGACTTCGTGCCGATGTCACGCAGGCGCGACCCGCCTCGTCCAATGATGATCGCCTTTTGGGAGTCACGTTCCACATAGACATTGACGTGGATATCCAGCAGAGGTGGGCGCAAATCGCCCTCCTTGGCCGGGCGCTCGATAATTTCTTCGACCTGCACCGCCAGGGAGTGCGGCAGCTCCTCGCGAATGCCTTCAAGCGCTGCTTCGCGAATGTATTCAGCAATGAGGGTGTCGCGGGATTCATCCGTCACGTCATCTCGCGGATACAGCGGCGCGGATTCAGGGACAGTGCGCGAGAGCACGGAAATCAATTCCTCCACCTGCTCACCTGTCTGAGCGCTGACCGGGACGATCGCTTCCCACGATCCCAGCCGGTCAATCGCCAGCAGGTGTTTCATCAGACGGTCTTTCGGCACCAGATCGATTTTCGTGGCAACTGCGATGACGGGGCGGCGCACATCAACCAGTTCGCGGGCAATAAAGCGGTCCCCCGGCCCGATCTTCTGATCGGCCGGCAGGCAGAACACCACGCAGTCCACCTCAGCCAGTGCTTCTCGGACCATGTCATTGAGGCGTTTACCCAATAAGGTTCGAGGGCGATGGTATCCGGGCGTATCGACGATGACGAGCTGCGAGGTGTCCCTATGGACAATCCCGCGTATGTTATGGCGCGTCGTTTCAGGCCTACCTGACGTGATCGCCACTTTCTGGCCGACCATTGCGTTGGTCAACGTGGATTTTCCGACGTTGGGGCGCCCGACAACCGAAACGAATCCGGCACGAAAACCCTCCGGGTAGGTCAACGACATCAGTCCGTGCGCATCGGCAGCCTGCTCGGCTTCCTGACGTGCGTCGCGAATGCTGGCGACCTCGTCACGCACCTGTTCTTCAGAGGCGTCATCCCACTCGTCAGTGGAGTCATCCCACTGGTCATCACGGTCATTCATCGGTGTCCTCGCTCTCCGGCGTGCAGCTCAGTTCAAGCAGTTGTGATTCGTCGAGGATGCGGAAACCGTCCTCGAACGTGGTCGGCAGTGGCGACAGCGCGCAGACAACGGTGCCGACCTGACGGCGTCGCCCTCGTGCCTCCTCGGCCAGCATGTAGATGCCGTCCATTTCACCGCGAGCGCCGGGCAGCGGCACACGGTCAATCGCCTTGGTCAGCAAACCGCCGACCGAGTCCACATCATCGTCCTCGAGCTCCATGCCGAAAAGCTCGCCCAGCTCGTCGATCGGGAATCGGGACGGGACTCGCCATACCCCTTCGGCGACCTCTTCCGGCTCGATTTCGCGACGGTCATGCTCATCGGTCACTTCGCCCACGACTTCCTCGATCAGGTCTTCCAGGGTGACCAGGCCAGAGATCCCACCGTACTCGTCGACGACCAGCGCCATGTGGAAGTGCTCAGCCTGCATCTGGTGCAGCAGATCGTCAGCCGGTTTGGTCTCCACAGTAAAAACTGCCTGTCGCATCATGTGGGAAGCGGTCAGATCCTTACTGCCCGCATCATGCACCATGCGCGAAATGACGTCCTTGAAGTACAGGATGCCGCGCACGTCGTCGATATCCTCACCAATGACAGGCAAGCGGGAAAACCCTGATCGGATGAACAGTCGCAGTGCTTTGGAAGCTGGCAGATCCACGGTCGCGGTGATCATCTCGGTGCGCGGCACCATCACCTCGCGCACCACCGTGTGCCCCAGTTCAAACACGGATCGCAGCATCTCGCGATCTTCTTCTTCAAAGCCTTCTGTTTCACCAACCTGGTCGACCATTTCGCGCAGGTCGTCAGCCATTTCCTGCCGCGCTTCCGCATCGGTTTGGTTCGACTGAGGCAGGCGCTTGCGTACGAAACGGACAATGGGGTCGGCAATGTGAGAGATGGCAACCAGCCGCGACGCCAGAGGCGTTCCAACCAACGCCATGCGTTCAGGGTTACGCGTACCCAACGGTACCGGCAGCATCACCACGGCGAACAGTTCGATCAAACCCACCGCAGCGACTGCAATGATGCCGATGAGCCACCACCTCAGCGACGGGTGCACCAGCGCCAGGGTGATACCGACGGCGGCGATGACCTGCACAAACATGCGCACTGTGCGCAGGGTCAACGCGGTGCGCCTGCGCTGCGCAAGCAAGTCAACCAGTTGAGGAGCACGTTTGCGGCCTTCTTCGACAAGGTCTTCCGCGGCCGCCCTCGACAGTCGGGAAAACGCGGTTTCGATGGTGGCGAGGATTCCCGCCAGCAGCAGGCAGATCACCGATACGGCGATCAGCACTGCAACAGGAGCAGTATCCGACAGACCTGACGGGGATGGCTGGTGAGCGAAAGGAATCATGATCGTGTTGCCAGGAATGTCAGCAGGAGTTTGCGTTGCAGGGCAAACATTTCTTCCTTTTCCTCCTCCTCAGCATGGTCGTATCCCATCAGGTGCAGCATGCCGTGCGTCGCCAGCAGCAGCATCTCTTCAGCGGCAGAGTGCCCCGCTTCTTTGGCCTGTTTGTGCGCAACCTGCGGGCAGATACAGATATCCCCCAGTACACCCTCGGTGGGTTTGTCGTCGGTTCCCGGCCGCAGCTCATCCATCGGGAAGCTCATCACGTCAGTCGGTCCTTCCAGGCCGAGCCACTTGACGTGCAGATCTGCCATCGGTTCGGGATCGATGAACAAGATGTTAAGTTCAGCTGTCGTTGCCACATGCATCTGCATCAGAACGTAGTCTGCGAGTGCGGCGAATTCAGACTCGTCAATCTCACATTCCGTTTCGTTTATCACTTCAGTCATGATCATTCCTTCGTGACCTGCGGCCGCTGCGCGTCGCGGAGCGCGTGTCGGCCTGCCTGTGGGCGCGTTCTTCCCACCGGGAATACGCGTCGATGATCTGTCCGACTAGGGGGTGCCGGACGACGTCCGCGCTGGTCATGTAGCAAAATTCGACATTGTCGATATCTGTCAGAATATCCTGCACGACGTTCAGCCCCGATCGGGTTCCTCCGGGAAGGTCGATTTGGGACACGTCGCCCGTGACAACCATGTGCGAGTTAAAGCCCAGACGTGTCAGGAACATTTTCATTTGCGAGGGCGTCGTGTTCTGCGCCTCATCCAGGATTATGAAGGAGTCGTTCAGGGTGCGTCCGCGCATGTACGCCAGGGGCGCCACTTCGATTGTGCCGGCAGCCATCAGTTGCGGCAGTGCCTGTGGATCGATCATGTCATGCAGGGCGTCGTACAGGGGCCTGAGATACGGGTCGATCTTTTCAGTGAGAGATCCTGGCAGAAAGCCGAGGTTCTCCCCCGCTTCCACCGCGGGACGTGTCAGCACAACGCGCCGCACCTCGCCCGAGAGCAATGCGCGCACGGCCTGGGCCATTGCCAGGTATGTCTTACCGGTGCCGGCCGGGCCGATCCCGAAGACCACAACCGAGCGTTCAATGGCCTTGATGTAGCTGCTCTGCCCTGGGGATTGCGGGTGAATGGTGTGGCCGTCAGCAGTGACGATGTCATCGGAAGTGTCCTGGCCGGCGCGCGGCTGAGGAGCGGTCAGCAGCCGGATGGCGTGTTCAACGCCGGGCACATCAAGCATCGTGCCGGATGCCGTGAGGTCAACCAGTTCACTTACCAGTTGAGCGGCGACGTCAATGGTTCCTGACGAACCCGTCATCGTGATGGTGCGTCCGGCGACGAAGAAACGGACGGTTGGAAAGCCGCGTTCCAGTGCGCGCAGAATCTGATCCGATGTTCCCAGCAGCTGAATGGGTTCGACATGCGATGGGATCTCGACGCGGCGGGTTGACATCGCCAGTGTCGGGTCGTTATGCGTCGTGTTTTGCTCACTCATACGCGTGTCATGCGGTGGGCCACACATTCCTTTGCATCTGCATCCATCGTGTCTCTACTTTATCGTATGGGAGAGCCTGCAACATGGGCATCCTGCCTGTCAGTAGGCGCCTCGTGACGCCATGTCGTCAGCGCGCGTATCAGCGTGGTGGCAACGGGGCCGGCAGTTGAGGAGCGCAGGACGTTCGGCCCCAGAAGAACCGGGATGGCACCTGCCTCGGTCAGGGTCGCATATTCCTCATCATCGATGCCTCCTTCAGGCCCGACAATGATGGCAATGCTGCGCGGTGACGCACCAACCGCTTTGACAGTTCCGACCTCTCGAGGAAATGCAGACCCAGCGACCGTCAGCCCCAGTTGGCTCATAGCCTCCAGGATCGACACAGTGGCCTGTTCGTGACACATGAAGACGACATCACCATGCGAGCAGCGATCCTGAGTCCACCGGGCAAGAGCGCGCGAATCCATCGATTCCAGAACCTGCGGAATCCACGCGCGTCGTGACTGCTTAGCTGCTGCGCGCACAATGTTGATCCATTTGCTGCGTGCACGCTCTGCTTTCGACCCGGTCCACCTGACGATGGAGCGGTGCGCCTGCCAAGGGATCACGCTGTCGATACCGATCTCCGTCGACGTTTCGATGGCCTGCTCATCGCGTCCACCTTTCGCCAGGGCCTGCACGAGGATCAGGTGCGGATCAGAGGCAGGTTCACACATGACGTGCTCCACCACCAGATCCAGTTCCTGACCGTTCACGGCTCGCACGCGGCACTGTGCTCGCCACCCTTCCCCATTCACAAGATCAAACTCATCTCCAACCTGCATGCGGCGCACCGTGGCAGCATGTTTGCCTTCGGCTCCGCCCAGGTGGACGTGGTCCCCCTCGGCAATGATGGATAAGTCGGAATTGAGGTCGTCAGCGAAGAAGACTGGAGCGGTCATGGGTGCTCCTAGTTCGTGAACTTTTCGCGGATACGGTCAAAGACTGACTGATCGGCCCGTCGCGGCTCCACGCGGTCCTCTCCACGATTGGCAGCCAGTTCTTCCAGGATTTCGCGTGAGCGCTGATCCAATTTGCGTGGAATCTCCACATCAATATGGACCTGCAGGTCACCTCGGCCGGCGTCCCGGCCCGAACGCGACAAGCGCCCCACTCCCAGACCCGACAGTGTCACTGTTTCCTGCGGCTGCGTACCGGGTTTAATGGTGACTTCCTTCGCGCCATCGAGCGTGTCCAGCTCGAACACGGTGCCCAGCGCCGCCGTGGTCATCGGAATGGTGACCCACGTGTGAAGGTCATCGCCTCGGCGCGTGAAAATCGGGTGCTTCTTTTCACGCACCTCAAGGTAGAGGTCTCCTGCGGGACCACCTCCCATGCCGACATCGCCACGGCCACTCATGCGGATACGGGTTCCCGTTGTCACACCCACAGGAATATCCACCTTCATCGAGCGGCGCGTGCGCACCCTGCCGTCACCGGAACATTCCGAGCAGGGCTGGTCGATTATGGAACCGTGTCCGCCACAGTCCGGGCACGGGCTTTGCGTGCGGATGACGCCCAGCAGTGAACGCTGCATCCGGGTCACGCTGCCCGACCCGTGGCACCCTGAGCAGGCGCGCGGTTGAGTGCCCGGCTCACAGCACGAACCTTCACATCGCGCGCACAGCACATAGGTATCCACTTCGATGTTCTTGGTGACACCGAAGGTAGCTTCTTCCAGGGTAACGTCAATGGTCAACAGCTGGTCTGAGCCATGTGTGGCGCGCGAGGTCGGTCCGCCTGATGAGGCGAATCCTCCCCCGCCGAACATAGTGTCGAAGATGTCGGAGAAGTCGAATGGCATACCGCCACCGCCAAACCCGTAGCCGCCTGCTCCGCCCCCGTGCACAGCTTCAGGTCCACCGAGGTCATACATTTGGCGCTTGTCAGGGTTTGACAGTGTTTCGTAGGCAACTGAAAGTTCCTTGAAGGCTTCTTCGGAATCAGGCCCGGCGTAGTCAGGATGCAGTTGTCGAGCCTTCCTGCGATAGGCCTTCTTGATCTCTTCCGGTGAGGCATCCCTCGAGACGCCCAGGATCTCGTAGTAGTCGTTCACTCGATTCAATTCCCTCGTTGTTTCGACAAGCGTTGTTCCGACAAGCAGCTCGCGCCGGACATGTCAGTGTGGCAGATGTGTGCACTCATGACGCTAGGTATTTCGACAAGTAGGACGCAACTGCCCTGACGGTTGACATCGTGCGCCCGTAGTCCATGCGCGTCGGACCGATGACACCGAGGTGCGCGACCGCTCCGCTGGACGTCCCGTACGTTCCCGATATGACGGATGTTTCCGCGAACGCTCCGTCAGGGTTTTCCGTCCCGATCGACACATGCACGTCACCGCTGGAATGTTCCTCGTCCAATTCCGACAGCAATCGCAACAGCACCACATGTTCTTCGAGGGCGTCCAACAGCGCGCCGATATCGGTGAAATCCACATGTGAACGCGTCAGGTGGGACATCCCCGCGATGACGACGCGCGATTCAGCTGCTGTGGGATGCAGTAGTTCCGTCAGTGCACTGCACACGGCGTCGACGAAGTTCTGATGCCCGCTTGGAGCCTGATTCCTGATCTCATCAACGATGGTACGCACCTTGTCGGCAGTGTGGTTCTCGCATTCGTCGTTGAGCTTTTCGCGCAGAAATGAGATGACATGTGGGGGAACCTGCTGGGGGAATTCCAGCATGCGTTCTTCCACGCGTCCCTCGTTCGTAATGACGATCAGCAAGACTCGATGCGGTGCGAGGTCAACCAGTTCGACTCGGAGCAGTGAGGACGTGGACAGCGAAGGGTACTGGACGACCGCGACCTGCCTGGTGACTTGCGCAAGCAGTCGAACAGTCCTGTTCACGACGTCTTCGAGGTCAACGCACTGGCCGAGGAAAGTCTCAATCGCCCGCTTCTCGGGTGCGCTCATCGGTTTGATCTCAGAGAGCGTGTCGACGAAGAGGCGGTAGCCCTTTTCAGTGGGAACTCGCCCGGCAGAGGTGTGAGGCTGGTAGATCAGATCATTTTCTTCCAGCACAGCCATGTCGTTGCGAATGGTTGCCGGTGAGACGCCTAAATCCTGCGTTGCGGCGATCATTTTCGAGCCGACGGGTTCGCGGGTGTGGACGTACTGCGACACGATCGCACGCAAGACGTCGAGCCTGCGATCAGTGGCCATGTTGTGTCCTTTCCACGATCCGTTCTGTGGTGGTGCTGTGGCACGTCCATGTCTGCGACACAAACGCCACATTTGGCACTCACCCTGTCTGAGTGCCAATTCTACTCCGTTCAGGCGATTTCCTCTCACCGGCTGCGGTGGAAAATCCGCGTCTATTGCTCAGGGCGTACATGCGTTCCCACGGCGCATTGTCGGCTAGAGCGTTCCCTGCGCGGTCACAAAATCAATGAGCTCTTCAACCCTGCCAAGCAGTGCCGACTCGAGGTCACGATAGTCGCGCACAGTGCGCAAGATTCGTCGCCACCCCTGCGCAATATCAGCCTGCGAGGCATGAGGCCAGCCCAGCGCCTGAAGGGTTCCCACTTTGATGTCAACGGATCGCGGGATCGCCGGCCACGTGTCGAGTCCAACACGCGCCGGCTTGACCGCCTGCCAGATGTCAACGAACGGGTGCCCAACAATGAGGACGCTGTCCCCCCACCGCTGCTGCACGCTGTGAGCAATACGGGATTCCTTCGAACCGGACACCATGTGATCGACCAGTATTCCTGCACGTGCGTGAGGCGTGGGCGAAAACTCTTCCAGAACGGCTTCCAGGTTATCGACCCCTTCGAGCAGTTCGACCACAACCCCTACATCTGCCAGGTCATCACCCCACACGTATTGGACCAGGTCAGCATCGTGGCGCCCTTCGACCCAGATTCGTGACTGGCGAGCCACACGCGGATGCGTGCGCGCCGATTCTTCCGGGCGGGCGCGTCGCGACCCAGAATTGGTCACCGCCCGCCCACTGGCGGACACCGATCCTGCGTTCTGAGGCGTCGCCTGCGCGCGAGGCAATGGCGGCAGGGCAATAATCGGTCGGCCATCGAGCCAGAATCCACCGCCCAGGGGAAAGCTGCGGCGTCTCCCTCGTCGATCTTCCAACTCGATCACGTAGATCCCTGCGGATTTTTCAGTCCGGATGACTGCGCCCACGAATCCGGTGGTGACATCTTCGAGGACCATGCCAGGCTCAACGTGGACCTCTCGCGAGCGCGGGCGATGCGCGTCGGGACCATCGCGATGCGGGTCAAACTCGAAGATATTTGTGCCATACGGGTCATCCATCACCCGGCTATTGTACGGGCGAAAAAGATGCGCCTAGTCAGTGAGCTCGCGCGTCACGTAATCAGCCAGAAGCCTGCCACGCAGGGTCAGTGCGATGTGGCCACGCTCCAGCGCTTCTGAGTCCAGCAGGCCTTCGTCACGCAGACGGTGACAGGTTTGCGAGGCGTTCTCCCTGCCCGAGTGAGCGGCAACATCGCCTAGTGCGATGCCATCTGACGTGCGCACTCTCAACAGGACGCGCTCCAGGTAACGCGTCTGGTCATCGAGGATTTCACCGGCGGCGGCCGGTGACTGCGCGGATCGAAGGCGACCAGCCCAGGCACGCGGGTGTTTGACGTTCCACCAGCGGGCGCGCCCGATATGCGAATGGGCACCGGGGCCAAAGCCCCACCAGTTCCAGTCGCGCCAGTAGGCCAGGTTGTGACGGGACGCGTGCCGCAGTTCGGTGGCTGGAAGACCTGCTTCATCTGCTTCTTCGCGAGCAAAGTTCGAGATCTCGTACCAGCGGTATCCGGCGCTGCGTATCATCTGGTCGAGCAGTTCATACTTGTCGGCTTCATCATCCGGATCAGGCATGGGCAGCTGCCCGTGAGCAACCTGCGCCGCCATCTTGGTGCCGTCCTCAATGACCAGTGCGTAGGCACTGATGTGGTCGGGCTGCAGGTCGCACGCTGCCTGCACTGTTGTGGCCCAGTCATCGAGTGATTCACCCGGCGTGCCGTAGATGATGTCAACGGATACGTCCAGTCCTGCTGCGCGCGCCCACTCGATCACCTGGCCGACACGTTCGGGGCGGTGCTGACGATCCAGGGTGTGCAAGATTCGCGGAACTGCGCTTTGCATGCCCACCGACAGTCGTGTCACCCCGGCATCTGCAAGCCTCTTGACAGACTGCTCGTCAACGGTTTCTGGGTTTGCCTCGCAGGTAACCTCTGCACCTTGGGCAATTCCGATTCGGTCTGCGAGATCGTGCAGCATACGCGCGTGGGCACTGGTGTTCAGCATGGTGGGCGTGCCGCCGCCGAAGAAGACGGTGCGTGCAGGTGTCTGTCCCAGCCCCGCCTCGTCCAGCACGCGTGCCGCCAAAGAGATTTCGCTGCTGACACTGTCCGCGTACGTATCGCGGTCGGCCCCCGGACCGAACCCAACAGTGTAGGTGTTGAAGTCACAGTACCCGCACCTCACGCGGCAAAAAGGTACGTGGACGTAAATGCTGAGGGGTCGGTGAAGCTCGGGCTGCGCGTTTTCAGAGCTGATAGCGCCAGATTGTGGCCAGCGCATTCCGTCGGGCAGCTGCGGGCTCACTGCTGGGGGTTTTCGCTCGCGGGCTGTGTGCGTGGCAGTCGAGGCTCCCGGATCGCTTCGATGTCGTGTGCATGGCGTTCGTCGTGGATGCCGCGGGATTCGAAGTGGGTGAGCACGCGCCCTTCCCACCGCGGTGCGAATCCCCCGCGCTCCCCCTCGGGGTCATTGGGGTCCGCCCGTTCGCCTTCATACGGATTGACGAGGACGTCGCACGCCTCGACGACATCACGTATTTGCCATGCGTAATCGTCCCAATCCGTTGCCAGGCGCCACACTCCCCCGTCTTTGAGGATTCTGGCGATCTCCAGGGCGAACTGGTCGTTGACGATGCGGCGCTTGCGGTGACGCGCCTTGCGCCACGGGTCTGGGAAGAATGTCCACACCTCGTCGGCAATCGCACTGTCCAGGGTGATCGGGATCGCCTGGGCGGCGTCAGCTTCGACGACGCGAATGTTCTCAACTCCGGCGCTGACTGCTCGTGAAACGAGTTTGGCAATACCCGGTTGCCAGACTTCAAATGCCAGAAAGTTGTGGTCGGGCCAGCGATCTGCCGCCGAGACGATCTGCTCGCCGACGCCCGGTCCGATCTCGACAACCAGTGGCGCCTCGCGCCCGAACAGTTCAGTGGGCGCCAGGTGGAAGTCGGATGCGACAGTGGTGTATCCCTGTGAGCGCTTAACGGGCACAACGAAACGGTCACCATGCTTGTCCATCGTGCGCTGCAGCGATTCGGTCAGGCGACGCGAGCGACGCGTGAAGGACTTCGTGCGGGCACGGTACACACCGTTTTCCTCGTCGTGGCGGTCGGATGAATCCAGCACTGACTTGCGGGCTCGATGTACACGGTTCATCGGCCGGTCACTGCTTCTTTCCTGTGGGCACATCTGACGTCAAAGCCGCAATGAATGCCTCCTGCGGCACGTCGACACGCCCGATGGACTTCATGCGCTTCTTACCGGCTTTTTGCTTCTCCAGCAGCTTGCGCTTACGGGTGATGTCACCGCCGTAGCACTTGGCCAGCATGTCCTTGCGCAGGGCTCGGATCGTTTCACGCGCGATGATGCGCGCACCGATAGCAGCCTGCACGGGGATTTCAAATTGCTGGCGTGGAATGAGTTCCTTGAGGCGCTTCGTCATCTTCAGCCCATAGGCGTAGGCCGCATCTCGGTGGACGATGGCGCTGAACGCATCGACCTTTTCACCGTTGAGTAACACATCGACTTTGACGAGGTCAGCGCTTTGCTGCCCGGCATCGTGGTAGTCCAGCGAGGCGTACCCTCGGGTGCGGGACTTGAGCTGGTCGAAGAAGTCGAACACGATTTCAGCCAGTGGAAGCTTGTAGCGAATTTCGACGCGCTCAGGCGACAGGTACTCCATCCCTTCGAGGGTTCCGCGCCGCTCCTGACACAGCTCCATGACCGCGCCGATGAAGTCTGACGGGGTGAGCACGGTGGCGTCCACGATCGGCTCACGCACTTCTGCCACTTTACCGTCCGGGAAAGTCGAGGGGTTGTCGACACGAATGCGGGTACCATCTTCTGCGACCGCTTCGTAGACCACGTTGGGTGCGGTCGCGATCAACGACAGGTCGAATTCGCGTTCGAGGCGTTCACGCACAATTTCCAGGTGCAGCAGCCCGAGGAAGCCACAGCGGAAACCGAAGCCCAGCGCCGCTGAGCTTTCCGGTTCGAATGTCAGTGCTGCATCGTTGAGCTGGAGGCGTTCGAGTGCTTCACGCAGGTTAGGAAAGTCTGTTCCGTCCACCGGGTAGATGCCGGAGAACACCATCGGACGAGGATCCTGGTAACCCGATAGCGGCTGGTCGGCTCCGCGCACCGATTCGGTTACTGTGTCGCCGACTTTAGATTGGCGCACATCTTTCACGCCTGTGATCAGGTATCCAACTTCGCCAGCTCCAATTCCGTCGGTAGGCGTGGGGTCAGGTGAGATGACACCAATTTCGAGCAGTTCGTGGGTGGAGCCTGTGGCCATCATTTTCACTTTTGTACGCGAGGACAATGAGCCATCCACGACGCGCACATACGTCACGACACCGCGGTACACGTCGTACACGGAGTCAAAAATCATGGCTCGTGTGGGAGCATCCGGGTCGCCACTTGGCGGTGCCACCAGGTTCACGATCGCGTTGAGCAGTTCTTCGACACCTTCGCCTGTCTTGCCGGAAACGCGCAGAACTTCACTGGCGTCCACACCAATGAGCTGGGCAATTTCGTCGGCGTACTTATCGGGTTGGGCGCTGGGCAGGTCGATCTTGTTGAGTACAGGGATGATCGTCAGGTCGTTTTCCATTGCGAGGTACAGGTTCGCCAGGGTCTGCGCTTCAATACCCTGAGCTGCGTCGACCAGCAGAACTGCGCCTTCGCAGGCAGCGAGGGATCGGGAAACCTCGTACGAAAAATCGACGTGGCCAGGGGTGTCGATCATGTTAAGCGCGTAGCCGGTGCCGTCAACAACCCACGGCATGCGCACAGCCTGAGACTTGATGGTGATGCCGCGTTCGCGTTCGATGTCCATGCGGTCCAGGTACTGGTCGCGCATATCGCGCTGCTCGACGACGCCAGTCAGTTGCAGCATCCTGTCAGCCAGGGTGGATTTGCCGTGGTCGATGTGGGCGATAATGCAGAAGTTTCGAATCCGATTCTGCGGGGTATGCGCCGGAAGAATCGACTGGCGTACTGCATCAGTCAAACTAGCAGACAAGGAACAACCTCCGAACATCACGATGTATACCCCCTATCGTCCCATTGAAGACGGGTCACGCGCCAACTGTCGCCTTGACCAGTTGCGCACATCCCGGGTCAGGGACCACCGCCGCACGTCGCGCCGCTTCCGCTCGCCTACCGTTGCCGAATGCCCTCCTGCGTGTCGACAGCTTCCTGGCAGGAGCCCTGAATGTGCATGTAGATCTGCACATCCTCTTCAGTGAATCCGGCGGGCAGATTCTCCAGCAGTTCGGTGCACCAGTGCTGCGCGGCCGAATAATCGTCCTCATCGAGGGCGAGGGCGACCTGTAAGATCCGCTGCCGGGCTGTCATGTCAGCGCGCTCACCCAGGAACCGCCGGCAATCTTGTGTCAGGACAGACCATAATTGTCGCGCCTTTTCCACGTCTCCTGAGGCAAACAGGCATGCTGCAAGGGAATCGCGAATACTCAGCGTCAATTCGCTGCCTTGCCCCCACACCGGTATCACGTCTTTTACGAGCTCTTCGTAGAGTGCAATCGCTGCATCCCACTGTTCGTCGAGGGCGAGCACTTCGGCAAGATTGTCACGAATCGTCAGGAGCATCGGGTCATCAGGATCCAATTCGGCACCCATGTCATCAGCAAGTTGTCGGTATATCAGGGCAGCTCCCGCGTAATCTCGGCGTTTTTTATACGGCATTGCGGAGTTTGTGCGCGCGGCCCATGCCAGTGAATCGGTGTGCCCCAGGGTACGGCAGATATCCTTGATGAGCGGTTCGAACTGCGGCTGTGCAGCCTCGTCGTATCCGCTCATGCACATCCAGTACAGCTCCGAGTGACGGACAAGCAGGGACAGTGGGTGGCACGCTCCCAGATCGCGGCGCGCCAGGGTGACCGCTTTGGAAGCTGATCTGCGCGCGTAATCGGCCTGTCCGAGGTGCCCATGCCAATCGACGACCTGTTTCATGATGATGACTTGCGTCGCAGTATCGACGTTATTGCACGTGATCACCTGTTTGGCGACGTGAATTGCTTCTTCAAGGTTGCCTCCGTCTGCCAGCTGCCGCATACGTTCCAAGGCGCGCCCTTCAGTGGCGATATCACCAGCGCCGCTTTTCATATTGACAGGGGCTGGCATCCCCCCGGCACTGCTTCGATGCTGCGAGCCTGTCGTAGATTGTCCCACACCATTACCTCATTTCATGTCAGTTCCTTTCGGTTCACCCATACTGACATGAGTTCATGGCACACACATGTATGGCCGAGTACATCTGTGGATAAACGAAGACTCCTTCTATCCCTGTGGATAAAAGGAGCCTTCCAGAGAAGTCCTCAAGCCTGCATCGGCACCCCGTGCCCATCATAGGCGTAAGATCCCGATCCGATGAAGTACATGATCGATTCGATAAACGCCCAGATCGCGACACCGGTGAGCGTGAAGAACCCGATGATGATGAAGCACAGCGGGAACGACACGAGCGTCACCAAGAGCTGAATAATGCCCAGCGTCGTCCTACCGGCATAGAAGTTATGGACACCGAGCGTGCCGAAGAACAAGCCCAGGATTCCTGCGACGATTCGCGACTTCGGTGCCGAATAGGTTGGATTCGCCTGATATCCGGCGGGATTCTGGTAGGCGCCCTGAGACTGGTAGCCTCCCTGGTTGCCATACCCGCCCTGGTTTGGGTACGGGGTTGCGCCGTGCGCCTCGTACACACCCTGGTTGGAATAGCCGCCATAGGACTGGCCCTGGTAAGAGGACCCATCGGGAGCGCCATTGGCAGCACCGTTGGGAGCGCCGTTGGCCGATCCATAAGGGGAACTGCCGTACGACCCGTAATATTGCGACGAGTTATATCCGGACTGTTCCAATGCGGATCCAGTTGATGCTGAGTTGCCGTACTCCTGGCTGGAATCAGACGATGAAGGAACATCCTGTTCCGGCCACCGGCTGGCACCATACGTGTGATCGTTGTCCACTGAGAATTCCTAACGTGTCACGTACCGACCTGAAAGTATTTTCAGACACTAACAGTACTGCAGATGCCCACAATTGTGCAGGTGGTACATGAACTAGCCTCGCATTCTGTCCGTGATGCCACGCACACCGGCCACTTTTGGGTGACAATGATGACGAAGCGTACTGAAGGAAGGTTCCATGACGTCTGAAGCAACCCCACTGCCGCCGCGCACACATACACCCATCCCGGCCACCACTCAGCGGGTTTCCCGGTGGATTGCACGCGTGACAGGTTTTATCGGCCTGCTCGTTCTAATCACAGCCGCAACGACAGCAGCCATCTGCGCATTGCTCGGCATTTTCGTGGTGCGCCAGCGCGACGGTTTCGGCTCATGGCTCCCCCTGATTATTGCGGTGGTCACATTGCTTGTCACCGGTGTCTTCTGGTACGAACGACGCCTGTGGGTCAAGGCCATTCGGGAAGACTCCCGAGCACATCGCCATTCGAGTGGAGGCAACTCAATCACCGTCCACAATGCTTCCCCCTCATCGCCTCAGGAGTCGGCACTTTCTCCCTCGACAATTCTTGACCGCGAAGAAGTGCGCTGGCTCAACGCACGTAAGGAATATGACCTGCGGCGCAAGACCACTCTTCCTCGTGTCGAGGCAGCTCAACGTGCCGCAACGGAATACCTGGGCGGGGTGGAAAATGCGCCCTGGCTCGAACGCGATTTGCGCACCAGCGTGATTGCCTTCTTCGCCATGACGGCGGGTGGTGCGATCTGTGCAGTCACCTGCCTTGTTTCCATCATCGTTCTAGCTTCTCATTAGGATTTCCTCATGCCATCGTGGTCCCGACTCGCACGCAACATTGCCCGCAAAGCGCTGTTCACTGTGGTGTCTCAGATGCGCACCTCCGGCTCGCAGGCGCCCACGCAGACACGCAAATCGCGGCGCAACTCCATGCCTTCTGACGGTTCCCAGCCGCGCCCCCTCGGCGCGCATTCCATTCGCGAGGTTGACTTGTCCGAGGGTCTTGCGCATACCTCCTACGATCCTGATCCGGATGGGGATGCGGATCCGGGTGAAGTGGTGTGGACGTGGGTTCCCTATGAGGAGGATGCCTCCCGCGGAAAAGATCGCCCGGTCGTGGTCATTGGCCGCTCGACAAAGTCAGGCACCCACGGCGTGTATGTTGCGCAGCTGACCTCGAAGGACCACGATCGAGATGCCCGCTGGGAAGCCTCGCAGGGCCGTCACTGGATGGACGTCGGTACCGGCAAGTGGGATTCACGAGGGCGCCCATCCGAGGTTCGACTCGATCGGGTTTTATGGGTAGCTCATGATGAAGTGCGTCGAGAAGGCGCAACACTGAAACGTCAGATCTTCGAACGCGTCATCAACGGCATGCGCACCGTCGACTCGAACAGGTAAGGACTGCCGCCAACTCCCACCGCTGAAGATTCTCGTTGAGTCGCGCGACTGCTCGCTATCGTCAAGGTGCGCCTCTGAGAGGGCCACCGCCGGCTCACTTGTTCTGGAGCCGGCGCCCGAACCGGCCGAAGGTGAGCGTATTCACCCCGTTTTTTCGTTCAGCTACTGGCACGGACGCGCTTGATGCTGGTAATGTTAACGGTCGGGCTCCCGGCTTGGTCGAGCAGGGGGTCTGGTTGTTTACCGTTTGCGGGATGTCCCCTCGTCCCAGTCCCGGTAGCGACAGAACCCTCACCGACCTGGACGTTCATGAAGTAAGGAGATTTCCGGACAGTGGCGAATATTAAGTCTCAGATCAAACGCAACCGCACCAACGAGAAGCGTCGTCTGCGTAACCAGTCAGTGAAGTCTGAGCTGAAGACCTTGGTACGTAAGGCTCGCGAACTCATTGAAGAAGGCGACGAGGACGCTGCAGAAAAAGCAGTGCAGGTTGCTTCCCGCAAGCTTGACAAGGCTGCTTCTAAGGGCGTGATTCACCGTAATCAGGCCAGCCAGCGTAAGTCGAAGCTGTCGCACCGTCTGAACAAGATGACGGCTGAAAAAGCAGAGTGATTCTGCGCCCCGAGCGGGCACACACTTTCACAGGGAGCAGGCATGGCGCCTGCTCCCTCGCTTTTTGGTTCGGCCACGCCATCCTCCTTCGTCCGCTTCGCGCGCCATCACGCATTCGCCGGCATTTTCTGCTCGCGTTATCGCAGGTGTTCCGCGTTCGACCGTCCTCGTTCTCGTTCTGCACGCGAGTGTGGTCAATGGCACACTGGAGTCATGAGCGATATTCCTGTGATGAAACTGAATGACGGCTACGAGATCCCTCAGCTGGGCTTTGGGGTATTCCTCGTTGAAGAAGATGAGGCACAGCGGGTAGTGATGGACGCCCTCGAAACTGGCTATCGCCACATCGACACGGCGAAGATCTACGGGAACGAGGAAGGCGTCGGACGCGCGATCGCTGAATCGGGAATTGCCCGTAAAGACCTGTACATCACCACGAAGCTGTGGAACGATGACCAGCCGAAAGCACGCCAGGCACTTGAGCAGTCCCTGGAACGCCTGGGACTTGACTACGTTGACCTTTACCTCATTCACTGGCCGTGCGCCCGGCAGGATGCGTACCTCGATGCATGGCATGAAATGGAAAAGTGCCGAGAGGAAGGGCTGATTCGCTCGATCGGTGTGTGTAATTTCCTGCCGAAACACCTGGAGCGTTTGCTCGGTGAGTCCGAGACTGTTCCGGTTGTGAACCAGATTGAGTTGCATCCGACCTACCAGCAAAGCTCGGTGACGCAGTATTCACGCTCGCACGATATTGCGATTGAAGCCTGGGGACCGCTGGGACAGGGCAAGTACGACCTGTTCGGTGAGAAGCCGATCAAGGAGGCTGCTGAAGCTCATGGAAAGACTCCTGCTCAGGTGGTATTGCGGTGGCATTTGCAGATGAAGAACATCATTTTCCCGAAGTCAGTACATGTTGAGCGCATGCGCGAGAACATGGAGATCTTTGATTTCACGCTGACCAGTGACGAAATGAGCGCGATCACCGCGCTGGAGCGAGGCAACCGTGTCTCGTCTCACCCCGACGAAGTCGAAGTGGACTAGAAGCGGCTCCTAGGCTCTTAGGCGCGGGCCGACCCGCGCAGTCGACAGATCGTGAGGACACATTTTTCGACTGCGCGTTCAGGGTCACGTGACAGGCCTTTGGCCTCTTCGTCTGCGAGCGCGATGGCTTCAATGGCACCGGCCAAAGCCGTGTCAGTCCACCCTTGCACGTCCCGCCGTGCACGGTTGAACTGCCACTGATTCATCGACACAGACTGCAGAGCGCCACGCGGAGCGGTTGCGTACGCCATCGACCGAAACTTCGATGCCAGTGCGCCGACGATCATCAGCGGCGCGACACCTGTTGCCAGAGCGTGGCGTAGCAGTGTGAGCGCCTGAGCTGTCCGACCTGCGAGTGCAGCGTCAGCAACGTCAAAGCCGGAGGCTTCCACTCGGCCTGAATGGTAACGGTGGACGGCTTGCGTCGTGATCGTCCCTTCGACGTCACTCATGAGTTGGGACAGTGCGCTCACCATTTCCGCCAGGTCAGATCCCAGAGCGCCGACGAGCATGTGCGCAGCTTCAGCTTCGATGCGTCGGTGCAGGCGGCGCGCCTCGGACATGACGAGGTCGATTTTTTCGTTGTCGTATTTGAGCGGATCTGCCGCGATCGTGGGCACATGTGCTTTCTTGAGCGCATCGAGCACTTTCTTGCCACGGTTACCGCCGTTGTGTCGGACAATCATCCACACGTCGTCTGCCGGGTTGTCAATGTAGGCCAGCAGATCCACCATCAGTTCGTCATTGGTGACTTCAAAATTAGGGATCACGATCAGGCGGGGTTCACCGAACAGGGACGGTGAGGTGACAACATCGAGTTGTCCAGCCGGATACGTGGCGGCCGAAATCTCCACGCGTTCAACTGAAGCGTCGCGTTCAGTGGCCTGGCGTCGAAGCTCACTGACGGCACGGTCTGCCAGGAAGGCTTCGGATCCTTTAACCAGCACAAGAGGTGCCAGTTCGATCGGGTCACTTGAGCGTGACTGGGATCGACGCGCCATCTGCCATCCTCCTCCGCTTCCTCACCGTGTCGTTTTTTAGATTCAGGGTATGCCACTAGTGTGACATGCGTCGACGGCATCTGCGTACCACTGTGGACACACTCAGCATTCCGATTGCTGCGCTGGCCAGGACGATAGTTCCCTCGATCCCCTGTGGCCATGACACGTTCGCCATCGGCCATGACGACACCCATGTAGCGACCCACGCGATCCATCCCGTGAATGTTTGTGCAACGTGCGCCATCAGGGTTGCTGCAGCGGGCCACCACGGCGCACACACCGCTGTCATCAGGGCGCAGACGCACGCTGGCGCGATGACAGGGCTGACCAAAACGTTCGCAATCACACCCCACACTGGTAGAAGCGGCGACATCAGTACGAGGACAGGCGCCACCAGGATTTGAGCGGCAAGTGGAACACAGCACGCCTGCAGCAGGCGTCTGACACAGCGCGCATACCAGGCATCGCTGCGCACCGCGTGCTTGACAGCTTCGTTCCACTGTTGAGCAGGGCCGACAACGCCCCACGTGGCAAGGACGGACAGCGCAAACCCCACTGCCCGGGCAGAAAACGGGTCAATCAGCAAAACCAGTACGACCACGGTGGACAGCGCTGCCTGCGCTCCCCCAGGCCGTTTGAGCAACAAGCCTGCGACTCCGACGCTCGCGGTCAACACCGCGCGTATGACCGAGGGCTGCGGTCCGACAACTGCCACAAGAAGACTCATCGCCGCAAGGGTCGCGCCAGCGCGGATCAATCCTCGCCCTGGCACTGCGCTGACGATCAGTGACAACATGATCGCGATGTGAGTTCCGGACACGGCCGTGAGATGCGTCAGCGACGACGTCTTCATTGCGTCCGAAAGCTCCTCGTTCATGGCGCGATCATCACCAATGGCGACGCCGGGAACCAGCGCCTGGCCTTGCACAGTGAGCGTCGAGCACACCTGACGCATCGATGATCTGACATGACGGACAATCGAGACCCATCCGCCCGGGCGTTCAGTCAGCTCAATGTTCTCAGCCTCCATCGCGCCCACAAACGGCGGGTCGGAGCGAAACTGCGAGTCAATACTGCCGCGCACGAGTACGCGATCATCGCGCACATACTCTCCAATCCCTGCACCCATCAACATGACATTCACGTTCGAGGGCTGCCATTGACCGTGAGACACTTCAACCTGTTCGACGCGCGCGTCTGCGTAGAAGCGTGTCCGGTTCCACCGGCTTGCCATCGCAGCTGGGTCATCGATCAGGCGCACGCGGAGCGTCACGTAGGTGCGTCCAGAGTCGATGAGGCGCACGGTCGGATCCCGCGCATGAGCATCGCAGGCACTGCCGGCAACTATTGCAGCCGCACCCGATGCGATAAGTATTGCCGCCCATCCCAACCGTAACGATCCGACAGGAGTGCGCATCCGGCGAGGGCGAGGCCTCCCTCGTTCATTGTGCCGATCACGAACCCGCCACGCGGCCAGTGTTGCTGCGAGTGCCACAAGGACACCGGTCACTACCACCGCATCCTTCAGGTGGATCGAGATGCGCAGACAGATGAGCAGGGTGATCCAGATGCTGGCGGCAACCGGCGTGACACGCATATCACGCATGCGCGGATAAATCCTCGGTGAACTCATCGGATGGCCTTCAGTGACGGTGGCGCCCCGGGAAACGGCTGACCGGCATGGCAACGGCGAGTGCGAGCCGATGATTCAATCAAGAAAAAGTGCTGCATGAGGACGAGGGTATGCATTCGTCTCACCGCATACCACCGTGTGTCCTTCGCCTGTGGGTGAGCGCTGCACACGTGTGGTGGCTGTGGACGGCGGTGGTTTTCCACACGACAAAACCCCGGTCGGATTAAGTTGTCGTTCGATTTACAGGGGCGACGCAGCGCGCTTACAGTAGGACTCATCTAACCGCGCTCATGACAAGGACACCCGTTTGAACCCACCATACGTTGCTCCTGATGCTCACGACGCTGCGATACGGACACCTCCGGGACCATCTCCAGAACTCTTGCACCTGCGCGCATCAACGAGGATCGTCCGCGCACTGAGTGCAGCACGCTTACAGCGCGCTCACACCAAGTCCCGCACTGATGCGCTGAGAACGCGGGTGCGATCGTTCCTGATGTTGCCACTTGTCACACTCATGGTTGCGTTTGCGCTGACGTCGTGTCATTCCTCGCAGCCGACGACGGATAATCAATTCTGGGATGGATCCTTATCCCTCGAGCAGCGCGCCACAATCGAGGATGTTCAGCGCACCATCCTGCCCGCATTCCAGGAAATCCTCGCCAACCTGTCCGCAGCTGGAGCCGGACAATTTTCAGAGCTCGAGGGCCCTTCGCTGACGGGTCGTGCGACTGATCGTAACACGGGCAAGATCTCGGCTTTTGAAGTTGCAACTGCCATTGCCGCTGGCCACGCAATTCCGCCTGAAGAGGCTCGCCGGATCACAGGCGACATTGTGACCCCGCTCGGAATGACCCAATTCAGTGACCTCACACCCGATGATGACGACACCGGCGAGGTCTCGTACAACTGGTTTGATCCGGATAACGGTGGATTCGTCGAACTGACGATTCTACCCGATAGTTCCATGACTGTTTATTACATTTCAGGCATGCGCCCGACGGATGGTTCGACAACTCAAGCCGAACAGTGGACTGACGGAGCCCAGTCCGATGCGAGTGCCCAGTAGCAGGCGTTTCTGTCGGTGGCAACGCCGCTCTTACACACACGCACCTGTCGAAATCTTCTGAAGCATTGCCGGTCCAATGCCTGAGACATCATCGAGCTGTTCGACTGAATCGAAGCGACCAACTGTCTGGCGATAGTCAATGATGCGTTGCGCAATGGCTGGTCCCACGCCGTCGAGATTTTCGAGTTCGGCAGATTCAGCGGTGTTGATGTTGATACAGGATGGTGCCGTGTTGCCTGCCGGGTTGCCATCAGAGTCATTGCGTGACGGAGTGCCTGTCTGAGCACCGGGTGGAGGGCTTTCACCTGGTTTGGTCACGGCTATGTGTTCACCATCGACCAGCACGCGCGCCATGTTGAGCGATTCAAGGTCGGCATCAGCAAGTGGACCGCCCGCAGCATCGACCGCATCGATGACTCGTGAGCCGTCGGGAAGCTCCACGACTTGCGGCTGCCCGACCTGCCCTGTCACGTAGACGGTGACGCTGGCAGTGTCAGATGGGGTGAGTAGATCGCCCTCGTCAACGCCCGTAACAGCCGAGGAGGACTGAGCGGACTGAGCAGCCGGTGCTTCGTTTGGCGATGATTCGTCGAGGCTATGGGCGGTATCTGGAGCTGAACGAAAGCGCCATACTGAGATTGCGCTGACAAGGACAATGACGAGGACCAGGACAATGACTGCCGGCGCCGATGGCAGAATACGGATGCGCTGCTCGGGTGTTTCGTCGCCGCGTTCAGACGCTGCCTGGGCGTACACAGCGTGTGTCAGCTTTTTGAGACGACGGCGTTGAAGGAGGTCCATGTGGGCACTGTATGGATACTGCGGACTGTCTCGGAACAGCGGCAGTGCGAGTGTGGATAACTCCAGCGCGCAGTGCCTCATGTGGATAACTGGGCACTGTCCACATCACAAGCGATTTATTCCAACCTCTTTACTCGAGGGCATGCATCTCTTACCATGAAAACGCCCGCTGACAAGGAGACAGAGGACTACCGTGACAGATTTACATGTCGTGCCAGGAGATTTCGGCAAGCTCTCCAATTCAACTGCATCTATCGCTGACGATCTTTGCTCCGTCACAGTGGCGGACGCACTTTCAGGACTTTCATCAGCAATGCCCGGCGCATCGTCACCTTCAGCCGCGGCGGAGGCCGGCGCGAATATCGAGGAACGCTCAAAAGCTACCGCCAATTTGCTGTCTCGGTTCAGCGATGCTGCTATGAGTACTCAAAACAGCTTCAACGCCACAGAAAACAGCATTACTAACGGATTTTCAGGCAACACTGTAAAGCCGCCAGCGTACTCAGAACCTGCTAGAGCCACTGATGGCGGCACAGGTGGGGACACCGCTGTTCACACAGTGAAGTAGGAGGTCGCAATGCCCTCGTGGAGCGATATTCAATATTGGAATGACAGCCCGGTCATTGAAGCGGCGAACAACCTGACTGATTCCTACCATAAGTTCCGAGCTCAGGCGGATGAAGCAGCCGCAGCACGAAACGAGATCCAGTCTGTTGGTGAGGCTGCAGACTCAGCGCGCGATCAATTAGGCACGATCATTGAACATCTGAGCCGCGTCATTAATGACACTGCCGAGCTCATGATGGCAACGGCAGATGCTGCTGATGGCGTCAATGAAGTCATGACTCTCGTTCATGAATGCATCACTCAGGCACAGATCGATGGTGTGGCGATCCATGCAAATGGATCGGCATCTCATCCCCCGCCACCGTCCACTCTCCCCCCAGACGTTTACGCCATTGAGGCGGCGCGGAACGAAGCGGAATGTCAGGCTACGATTGCAAACATCAACCGTGCAGTTCAGCGAGCAACAGAAGTGGACAGCGAGTATGCACATCGCACTCGCGCCGTGGCAGAAGGCTCTTATCGAAATTCGGAGAGTAGCAGCTCTACGAGTCCGGGTTTATCAGATTTGCCTGACCCTGCCACCTGGTCACCAGCAGAAATCGCAACGTGGTGGAATGCTCTATCTGAAGATGAACAAGATGCCCTCATCAAAAATCATCCAGACCTCATCGGAGGGCTGGACGGCCTGCCTGGATCCGCACGCGATGAAGCCAATAAGATTCGTCTTCCTGCCATGCTCTCTGAAGCTGAGCAAGCCGAGAAGGAAGCTCGCAAGAAATACCTTGATGCTCAAGAACGCTTGGGGCCATCGGGTTTTGCATCACTCGAATATAGTGAATGGCAGCGAGCTCAAGAGAAACTGGAAGATCTTCGCGCTGTCGAGTCCACACTTAATTCCGACCCGGAATTGTCCTTACTCGTTTTAGATGATTCTGGAGAACGATTGAAAGCCGCTGTCGCTCATGGAGATATTGACAGCGCTAAGCACGTTGCGACTTTCGTTCCCGGTATGAACACTACAGTTCACGATAGTCTCGACTCGTACACGGCCAAGACAGACGTCATGCAGAGCAAGGCTTTGAAGAACAATAATGGCGATGTCGCAACTATTGCATGGCTCGGCTACGATGCTCCGGACTTGTCAGATGTTGCCTCCACATCTAAAGCACACGCAGGTGCCGACAGGCTCAATTCTTTCGTTGAAGGAATCCAGGCCTCGCGTGAGGCAGGCGAATATGGTGACCCGCATCAGACTGTTCTCGGCCATTCGTATGGCTCGACTACTTCCGGTATGGCAGTGAAGGACACGAGGACAGGAGTAGTTGACGATCTCGTGATGTTTGGCTCCCCTGGATCGGGTGTGCAGGACATCCGTGAATATAACCTGCCCGCTGATTCAGGAGGAGATCCGGGACCGCATGCGCACGTCTCGCACGCCCAATACCGAGATCGAGTGCAAGGGATAGGACCGGACTTTTCCTTCGGCAAGAACCCGAACAAGCTTGACGGCATCGAGCATCTCGCAGATTCCACTGCTAAGCCTGATACCTTCTGGGAATGGGTCGACCCGTTTTCGCAGCACAGTTCTTACTTTGAAGAAGGGTCTGCGACAATGAATGACTTCGGCCGTGTAATCGCGGGAGTGAAGTAGATGGTGTTCGCAGCACGTACAAGACTGCACGCTCCGAGCATTCCCTTTCTATCCGTACTGATAATTGCAGCGTTGACAGCAGCGTCGTGTACCACAAAGGAGCAAACAGTGACTAACGAGTTCTGGGATGGCAGCGCCCCCTTTGAGAAGCGCCAGACAATTGAAAGCGTTCAAACGGAAGTTCTCCCCGCCTTTAAGCAGCTTCTCGACGAACTCTCCGAATCCGGAGCTGGGTCTTTCTCTGAGCTCAAGGGGCCTTCTTTGGACGGACGAACGACAGAGAAAGAAACCGGAGCCATCGTTGGCTTTGAGGTCAGCACTGCAGTCCTGGCCGGCAACGCAATTCCTGCTGACAGCGCGCGTGAAATCGGCGACCGTGTCCTCCCCCCAGCAGGTCTGAGCCACTTCACCGATATCACGCCTCAAGATGCCAAATCGGACACCACATTTAACTGGCACGATGAAGAAAACGGTGGATTCGTCGAACTGACGATTCTTCCCAAAGGCGATCTGACGATCTACTACGTCTCCGGAAATCGCCCCTCTGACGGCTCAACAACACAAGCCGGACAATGGATCGACGGTGCTCAGTCAATTGCGGGCGCCAACTAACCCTGATCCTTGCGGTGAGCTTTTAGACTCGAGATATGAGTGAAAACAACGCCGACTTGGAAGCTCAACTCGCACAGGCTCGCGCTCAGGCGGCCGAAGCTGAAGCACGCGCCGCCCGAGCAGAAGCCGAGGCCGCCGCAGCCCGCCTCGCCGCACTGGAAGCGCAGGGCGGATCAGTGCAGGCGCCCGCAGACCCAGCCCAAAACCCCGCCGAGAACGCACAGGACGACAACCCGCCTTCTGACAAGCCCCACGACGTGCAACCGCACGCTGACGAATCTGAGCAGGAGCAAGAATCCGCCGACAAGGACTCAGCAGCAGACGCGCCCCAGCAGGCACCAGAAGGCACGACGGACAATGCGCCCGATAAGCCTCAAGAAGACACGACGCCTCCTGCCTCTTCACCTTTGGCTGACACTATCAGCGCCGCCTACGCATTCGCGGACACCACATCGGCTCCAACCATCACGGTCGGTACGCTGCTAGACGGCGACACTCACCTACCCCAGGCGACCGCCACAATACCGCTGTCCATCCTCAACCGTCACCTACTCGTAGCCGGCGCCACCGGCTCTGGCAAGACTCGCACCCTCCAGCTCCTGGCAGAAGGACTGTCAACAGCGGGAACCCCGGTCGCCCTCGTCGATGTCAAAGGCGATCTGACCGGCCTTGCCGAAAAGGGTACTGCCAACGACAAGCTTGCTGCGCGCACGACCGCCAACGGGCAGGACTGGCAACCGGCTTCCTTCCCCACACAGTTGCTCACACCGGCAGGCTCCAACGCCCCTGTTCCCGGCGCGATGGTGCGCACACGCGTCAGCGATTTCGGGCCGCTGCTTCTGGCCCGCGCTCTCCAGCTCAACACCACGCAGGAGCAGGCACTTCAACTGATTTTCTCGTGGGCCGACACGAACGGTCTGGAACTTGTTGACCTCGGTGACCTGCAATCAGTCATCACATTCCTCACTTCCCCTGAAGGCAAAGAGGAGCTCAGCGGGATCGGCGGCGTGTCCAAAGCGACCGCCGGTGTCATCTTGCGCACGCTGACCGCCCTTGCTTCCCAGGGGGGTGACCAGTTCTTCGGGGAACCCGCATTCGACACGGCTGACCTGATGAAGGCCGACAGTGACGGGCGCGGGATTATCTCCCTGCTGGAAGTAGGCGACATGTCCCGCCAGCCGGCCCTGATCTCCGCGCTGATCATGTGGCTGCTCGCTGACTTGTTCTCCAGCCTCGACGAGGTCGGTGACCTGGACAAGCCACGCCTGACATTCGTCTTTGACGAAGCACACCTGCTGTTCACCGATGCGACCAAGGAGTTCGTGCGTCAGGTGGTCCACACCGTGCGCCTGATCCGTTCCAAGGGCGTCAGCATCGTCTTCGTCACCCAGTCCCCCACGGACATCCCCTCTGACGTGCTCGCACAGCTCGGTTCGCGCATCCAGCATGCGCTGCGTGCCATCACACCGGACGATCAGCGCCGCCTCAAGGATGCCGTCAAGACTTTCCCCACCACTGATCTGGACTTGGCGGAGATCCTGACCACGCTCGGCACAGGTGAAGCGGTGGTGACGGTACTCGACCCGAAAGGCCGCCCCACACCGCCCGCACCGTTCAGCATCTGGGCTCCCGCATCGGTCATGGGAGAGGCGTCCGACGCGACGATCTCTACGTTGTTGTCGGCCTCAGATCTGGTCGCCCGCTACGCCACGCCTGTTGACCCGCGCTCTGCCACCGAAGAGCTGGCTGAGCGCACCCAGAAAGCGATCGACCAGCGGGCCGCAGAAGAAAAGCAGGCCGAGCTGGAAAAGGAACAGGAGAAGGCTCGCAAGAAGGCCGAACGAGAGGCGGAAAAGGAGCGAGCCCGCTGGGAGAAGGAAGCCCAACGTGAGCAGCAACGCGCTCAGAAAGCCCGCGAGCGCCGCCAACGATCCATGGAATCGGCACTGGCCAACGTGATCAAGTCCGCCGGCACTCAGATTGGGCGCGAAATCACCCGCAGTATTTTCGGCACGCGCCGCAAGTAACGTCACGCCGGTCATGCCGCCCACTTTGAGTCGCCCTCGTCCGCTGGCAATAATTGACGAGGGCGACGCGCGCACGCGAAGAAGGAGAAGATCATGCGTATAGGTTTCGTTGGATCAGGATCAATGGCAGGAGCAATTGCTCGCGGAGCGGCTCACAGTGAGGCCATCGACTCCCTGATGTTTTCAGATACCGGCTCCGGCAGGGCAGGCGCACTGGCCGATGAGCTGGGCGGACAGTCTGCGACCAATGAGCGTATCGCCGCCGAATGCGACATCGTCGTCCTGGCCGTCAAACCCTACGCGATTCGTGAAGTGTGCATCGCGCTGGCTCCAACAATCGCCGAACGCGGCGGGGTATGCGTGGCGTCCCTGGCTGCCGGCACGCCGATCGATACGCTCAGTGCAGCGCTGGGTGATGTTCCGATTGTGCGCGTCATGCCGAATGTGAATGCGCAGATCGGCCAGTCCATGAGTGCACTGTGTGCCAACAAGGCTGCCTCGACTACCGCCGCCTCCTTCACCACACATGGCACCTACCTTGACGCCGTTCGCGCACTGATGAACGCGGTGGGCACCACCCTCGTCATTGACGAAGACAAGTTCGCAGTATTCAGCGCACTGGCAGGATGCTCACCGGCTTGGGTGTTTCAGATCATTGAGGCGCTCGCGCGCGCCGGTGTGAAATACGGCCTGTCGAAGAGTCAGGCGACCACCATTGCAGCCCAGGCGGTTGCCGGGTCTGCCAGTCTGGTCCTTGACCGAGCCGAAGACGGCATCGTGCCTGCTCAGCTGATCGATCAGGTCTGCTCGCCCGGTGGCACCACCATTGCAGGACTGCTCGCAAGTGAAGAAGCAGGCCTGTCGAATGCACTGGTCGCCGCTGTCGATGCGGCAGTCCAGCGCGACGGTGAGTTGAGGTAGACACCACTGGATGCTGGACGTCTTTGGTGGCAAGCGCCTTAACCTCGTAGGCTAAGGGCAGAGTTATACGCGTATCGGATGGAGTCAGACTCATATGACCACACAGCAACCCCTGTCATCGCGACCGCACCTGGGTCAGGTGCTCGACAAAGTGACAGCAGATGGATTAGAGGACAAGTGGGGCGGCCGTTGGGAAGACGCCGGAACGTACTCATTTGATCGCACGGCCACGCGTGAACAGGTCTATTCGATCGACACTCCTCCGCCCACCGTTTCCGGATCCCTGCACGTGGGGCATGTCTTTTCCTACACGCACACTGACGTGGTTGCCCGCTACCAGCGCATGATGGGCAAGGAAGTGTTCTACCCAATGGGGTGGGATGACAACGGCCTGCCAACTGAACGCCGCGTTCAGAATTATTTCGGCGTGCGCGTCGACACGTCACTGCCCTACGACCCCGACTTCCAGCCCCCGCACACCGGTGGCGGAAAATCCATTAAGGCTCGCGACCAGCAGCCGACCAGTCGCCAGAACTTCGTGGAGCTGTGCGAACGCCTGTCCATCGATGACGAGAAGCAGTTCGAAGCGCTGTGGCGTCGCCTCGGCCTGTCGGTCGACTGGAAGCAGCATTACCAAACCATCGGCGCACATGCCCGCAAGGTTGCCCAGGCAGCGTTCCTGCGTAACCTGGCGCGCGGCGAGGCCTACCAGCAGGAGGCGCCCGGCCTGTGGGACATCACGTTCCAGACTGCCGTGGCCCAGGCTGAGCTCGAATCACGCGAATACCCCGGTTTCTACCACCGCCTCGCATTCCACATCACTGACGAGGGGGCCGCACGCCAAGCCGCTGAGCAGGGTGCACCGGTTGAAAACGGTCGCGATGTCTACATTGAGACCACGCGACCCGAACTGCTGGCAGCCTGTGTTGCCCTGATCGCTCACCCTGACGATGAGCGTTTCAAGCCGTTGTTCGGCACCACGGTTACCTCGCCCGTCTTCGGTGTGGAAGTGCCTGTCCTTGCCCACCCGGAAGCGGAGATGGATAAGGGCGCGGGCATCGCGATGTGTTGTACGTTCGGTGACACCACTGACATTGACTGGTGGCGCGACCTTGATCTGCCGTTGCGAGCTATTTTGCGCAAAGATGGCCGCATCGCAACCGACGTGCCCGAATGGATCACGGATCCCGCCGGCCGCCAGGCGTATGAGGCGATGGCCGGAAAGACCACGTTCTCAGCGCGTCAGGAAGTGGTTGACCGCCTGCGTGAGTCCGGTGAAATGAGTGGTGAACCCACTCCGACGCAGCGTCAGACAAACTTCTTTGAGCGCGGCGAAAAGCCTCTGGAAATCGTCACGTCCCGCCAGTGGTACATCCGCAACGGTGGGCGCCCATGGACGCATGAACCAACGGGTAAGGACTTCAATGAGGAGCTCATTGAGCGCGGGCACGCATTGGACTTCCACCCCGAATTCATGCGGGTGCGCTATGAGAACTGGGTGGGTGGCCTCAACAATGACTGGCTCATCTCCCGTCAGCGCTTCTTCGGCGTGCCGTTCCCGCTGTGGTACAGGATCGACGAGGATGGCACAACGCTGTACGACCAGCTGATCATTCCTGATGAAGCTGACCTGCCGATCGATCCGTCCAGCGACACGCCGCACGGATACACGGAGGATCAGCGTGACCAGCCCGGTGGCTTCGCAGCCGAGCTGGACATTATGGACACGTGGGCGACCTCGTCCCTGTCCCCACAGATTGCAGCCGGCTGGCTGGAAGACGAGGACCTGTTCACCCGTGTTTACCCGATGGACCTTCGCCCGCAGGGGCAGGACATCATCCGCACGTGGCTCTTCTCCACGGTGGTGCGTGCCGCACTCGAATTTGGCGAACTGCCCTGGCAGCACACGGCTTTATCCGGCTGGATCGTCGATAAAGACCACAAGAAGATGTCGAAGTCGAAGGGCAACGTCGTCACGCCGATGGGCCTGCTCGAAAAGTACGGGTCGGATGCGGTTCGCTACTGGGCGGCTTCCGCCCGTCTGGGTGTGGACTCAGCTTTCGACGAGTCGCAGATGAAGATCGGTCGCCGCCTGGCTATCAAGGTTCTCAACGCCTCGAAATTCGCGCTGACGATGGGCGACGATTCCGGTGAGGTGGATCTTGATGCCTCGCATGTGACGCAGCCACTTGACCAGTCTGTTCTGGCACACCTGCGTTCCGTCATCGACACTGCCAGCAGCGCATTTGCAGCCTACGACCATGCGCGTGCCCTCGAGGTCACTGAATCATTCTTCTGGACGTTCTGCGATGACTACGTGGAATTGGTCAAGGAGCGTGCCTACAACCACGACGGCGCCTGGTCGGACGAGGAAGCTCAGTCGGCACGCGCGACGTTGGCCCTGGTCATCAACGCTGCTGTGCGTCTGCTCGCGCCCTTCCTGCCCTACGTCACGGAAGAGGTGTGGTCGTGGTATCAGGAAGGTTCCATTCATCGCGCGTCCTGGCCTACCCTCGATGAGCTGTCCGGCCCCGAGGGTGACCCGACTGTTCTGGATGCTGCGTCGGCAGCGCTGATCGTCATGCGCCGCGTCAAGTCGGAAGCCAAGGTTTCTCCGCGTACGCCGTTCCTGGCTGTGACGGTGCAGGCTCCTGCCGACATGATTCCTGCCCTCGAAATGGTGGAATCCGATCTGCGCTCTGCTACGAAGGTGACGGGTACGCTGACTCTTGAAGAATCCGCGTCAACACCCGACAGCGGCGATGATTCGCATGAGACCCACAGTGTCAAGGTTGCTGACGTGACCCTGGGTGAGCCTCCGGCCAAAAGAAAGAAGTAGTCATGGCGCACAGCTCCAGCGAGCCCGATTCGAATGCCGATGAACAGGTAGTCGTCGAGCCGGCAGGACAGGAGTCTCCCTCGTCAATTGGTGTGGAAGAGGCAACGTCTGCTTTCACATCGTCTCAGCTCCGCCTGCCGTCAGGAGACTCGATTGACGCGGGCGAGAGCGAGGACGAGAGCGAACCTGTCTCAACCGATGCACTCGAGTGGCGGGCGCCTGTCCTGGTCCGGATCGACGAGCACACCACGATTCCCTACCTGCTGCAGCGCAGGGTGCAACGCTCACCGCGCAGGCCGATTATTGAGCGCAAGCTCTCGATGGGGGACACGTGGCGTCCGATGAGTGCCGCGCACTTCTACGAGGATGTGCAGCGCACATCTGCCGGCCTGATTGCAATGGGGCTCGAACTCGGTGATCGGGTCGCCGTCATGTCGCATACGCGCTACGAGTGGACGCTGTTGGATTTTGCCTGCTGGTGTGCAGGACTGGTGCCCGTTCCGATTTACGAGACGTCGTCGATCGAGCAGATCGCCTTTATCCTCAGAGACACGCAGGCGCGCGTGGCGATCACTGAGACCATCACGATGGCGGAACTGGTGCGTGCCGCGGCCAGCTCGCAATCTCAGGATGTCACCGTGCTGTCGCTGGATTCCGAGGCGATCCAAACCATCCAGGATGGTGGCGCTCAGGTTCGGCGCACAGTGCTGACTGGTCGCATGGCGCAGCTCACCACCGATTCGATTGCCACGATCGTGTACACGTCGGGCACGACGGGACGGCCCAAAGGCACGGTGCTCACGCACGGCAACTTCACTGAGCTGGCGGTGAACTCGCACCGTTGGATGCCGGAGATCGCGGCGGGTGACGATTCACGCCTCTTATTGTTCTTGCCGTTGGCACACGTGTTTGCGCGTTTCCTGCAGGTCTTCCAGATTTCAGGTGGAGGTGTGCTGGGGCACAGCCCTGACACGAAGAACCTGCTGCCGGATCTCGCTTCGTTCAGGCCGTCCTACCTGCTGGTTGTGCCGCGAGTGCTGGAGAAGATCTATAACTCGGCGGACGCTCAGGCGGGCTCGGGCCCTCAGCGCAAAGTATTCCGTTGGGCTGCACATGTGGCGGTGGAATACTCGCGCGCGTTGGATACTCCTGAAGGCCCCTCGCGTTCGCTGCGTTCCCAGCGCATGGTGGCTGACAAGCTGGTGTATCAAAAGCTCCTGAAGCTTGTGGGCGGCAATGCCAGCTACATTGTATCCGGCGGCGCTCCCCTGTCCACGCATCTCGCTCACTTCTATCGCGGTATCGGACTGCCTGTGTTGGAAGGCTACGGCCTGACTGAGACGGTTGGGCCGGTGTCGGTCAATACACCGCGTCTGACCAAGATTGGCACGGTCGGACCGCCGCTTCCGCCGCTGTCGATCAAGATCTCTGATCAGGGAGAAGTCCTCATCAAGGGGTGTTCGGTTTTCCAGGGCTACCACAATATGCCCGACGAGACAGCTCAGGCGTTGACTGAGGACGGTTGGTTCCGCACCGGTGATCTGGGGTCGCTGGATCGTGATGGGTATGTGCGCATCACAGGTCGAGCCAAGGAGCTGATCGTGACGGCAGGCGGCAAGAATGTTTCACCTGCCACGCTGGAAGATCCACTTCGTTCTCATCCGCTGATCAGTCAGGTTGTGGTCGTAGGTGACAAGCGTCCGTTCGTCGCTGCTCTCATCACGTTGGATGAGGAGATGTTGCCGGTGTGGTTGAAAAATCACGGCCTGCCAGCGATGTCCGTTGCTGAAGCCTCGACCAATGTGGAGGTACAGGCGTCGTTGGAGCGAGCAGTTGAACGTGCGAACGCACATGTGTCGCGTGCCGAGTCGATTCGAGCGATCCGCGTGCTGACCTCTGACTTCACGGAAGCTAACGGCATGCTGACGCCCTCGCTCAAGGTCAAGCGTGCGGTTGTGACCAAGCGCTTCGAGGCTGTCATCAACGACATCTACGGCGGACCGCTTGAAGAGGACCAGGATAAGTAGCGTTCGTGTGCTTCTTGCCCGCGCTCTCGTGCAGGGCGCGGGCAAGAAGCCAACCGTTTGCGATGTTCGCGCAGTCGCACGTCAACGGGTCAAGGTCCTAGTCAACCGGTCAAGGTCAACGCACCGCCGCGCGTCAACCCGTCAAGGTAAGAGGGCCGCTCACTTCGCACAGCCGACCGTTGAACATCGACTTTTCCGCACTACATCAACGTTCTCATATCGTGAGATGTTGAATCCTACGCCTCATACCTTGACTGGTTGACGATTCAGCCCTTCAATTACCTTGACCCGTTGATCAGCAGATCATCCAAGCCGCTTTCGGCTGCACGCAGCCGCGGAATATCACGGCCACAGCCAGATCACGATGCTCAGCCGCCCCCAATTCACGCTGCTGATGGGTTGACCTCTGTCACGTACTCACCCACGCCACGCGACCACCCAATTCACGCAGCTGATGGGTTGGCCAGCCGCCCCACTACCACAGCACGCCCGATGAGGGGCCGGCCGTCTGCATCATGATCGACCGCCACGGCGCGATCGGCCAAACCGCCGCTAAATGGCTTTGAGTGAGAGGTTATCGTTCTTCTTGGCCTTCATCATCATGAACGCCAGTGCACACGCACCTGCCGCGATGCCGATCAGGTCGGTGATCGGCTCAGGCGACATCATGGATAGGCCTGCGCCCAGGAACACTGCTCTCATGAGCAACGGTACCTTTTCCATAAAGAAGCCTTCGACGGCGATCGCCAGCAGGAGCACGCCTGCAACAGCCGTGGCAGTTACCTTCATACCCTCCAGCCAGTTCACGTCCTGGAGCAACAGAACCGGGTTGAACACAAAGATGAACGGAATGACGTATCCGGCCAGGGCGAGTTTCATCGACTGGAAGCCCGTGCGCATCGGGTCAGCCCCCGACAGGCCGGCAGCGGCGAAGGAGGCCAGGGCGACAGGCGGCGTGATGTTGGCGAACAAGCCGAAGTAGAACACGAACATGTGTGCAACCAGCGGAGGCACGCCCAGCTGACCAAGCGCAGGTGCAGCCATCGTTGCGGTGATGATGTAGGTCGGAATCGACGGCAGGCCCATGCCCAGAATGATCGAGGCCACCATCGTCAGCACCAGTGACAGCAAGATTGATCCTGCGCCGAATGCTACGATTGCATTCGCCAGTTTGACACCGAACCCCGTCATCGTCACAACACCGACGATGATGCCAACGGCCGCGCAGGCCACAGCCACGGAGATTGCTGTTTTGGCACCATTTGCCAGCGCTTCGATGATGTCTTTGACTGACATGCGCGTAGCCGGGCGAAGCTCTGCGACCACTATGGTCACCAGAATCGTCAGCAGCGCAGAGAACAAGATGGTGCGTCCTGAGAAGAACAGCATGTAGATCAGGAAGAGCAGCGGGATGACCAGGTGACCGCGTTCTTTCATGACGTCTCGCACCAGAGGCAACGAGTCACGAGAAATACCCTTCAGGCCTTCCTTCGTTGCCCTCAAATGCACCTGCGCGATGATGCCCAGGTAGTACAGCAAGGCGGGGATCAACGCGGCAATCGCGATTTCACTGTATGGCATGCCCAAGGTCTCAGCCATGATGAATGCTGCAGCGCCCATAATCGGCGGCAGGATCTGGCCGCCAACAGATGACGAGGCTTCCACCGCGCCCGCAAACGTCGACTTATAGCCCACGCGTTTCATCAGCGGAATCGTGAAAGCACCGGTTGTTACCACGTTCGCCACGGCGGCACCGTTGATCGACCCAAGGAAGCCGGAGGCAATGACCGACACCTTCGCGGGGCCACCACGGGATTGACCGGCAATAGCCAGCGCGATGTCATTGAAGAACTCACCCATGCCTGACTTCTGCAGGACCGCTCCGAACAGGATGAACAGGAAGATGTAGGTAGCGGACACAGAAATTGCCGTGCCGTAGATTCCTTCGGTCGTCAAATACAGGAAGTTGAACGTGTCGGAAGGATAATACCCGCGGTGACGGAAGATTCCGGGGAACAATCGCCCGTACAGCGCGTATATCACGAACGCGATCGCCAGCAGCGGCATGGCCCAGCCGGTGAGCCGGCGCGCCGCTTCAATGACCAAAACAACCAGAATCATCGCAAAGACAAGGTCTGCAGTCGAGGGCTCACCGAACCGACGCACAATCCCGTCGTAGTTGGTTATCACGTAAACGGCCGTCGACAGCGCAGCCAGGGCCAGGATGATGTCATAAAACGGGACTCGCGAGCGCACGCCCTTTCGGATCGGCGGATACAGCAGGAATGTCAAGAACAAGATGACGCCGACGTGGATCGATCGGTGGATCAGCACCGGCGGCGCACCGAAGTAGGCGGTCCACATGTGATACAGGGACAGGGCGACTGCGACGGCTGTGATGAGAATGGCCATCGGTTTCCACTCGACCTGGCGAACGCGCGATTCCCGGTCAAATTCTTCAAGCACGTCTTCGGCGTGTACATCAATGTCGTGCGTGTCGACACTGACACGTTCGTCGTCACGTTTCGACCGGGTCGGGTGCGTCTGTGAGGGGTGAGCCTGTGTGGTGTGTGAGTGAGACATGGTTCTACTCCTGAATTCGTAGTCGCACGAGGGCATGATGTGGCAGATCCGTCGGGGCGATGACATGAGTTCCGACGGTGAGCGTGGTGTGAGTATCGTGGCTATGCGCCCACGTCAGCTCCGGAATCGTCCGGTTGATTCCTTCGGTGTGGATGACACCGTCTTTGACGGTGGTCACGCCTCCAGGGTCGGCCGGCACCCCCGCTCCGTATGATTTGATGTCGATGGCGTCAAGCTGCAGGTGGTCGCCGTGGACGGTGTAGTACTCGACCCACGGTTCCTTCTCGATGGAATGGATCCATTTCATCGTGATCGGTTCGTCGTCAGTGGCGGCGAATCGGAAATATTCCTGACCGGTTTCCTGATCTTCAATGATTATCGAGGGTGCGGCATGGAGCGCGGCTGCATACGCACCGCACATTGCACCCGTCGCGACGAGGGCGATGCCGACGACGGCTGCCACGATCCGCGGGCTCTTATTCAGACTGTGCAGTGTCTTTGGATGCATCTTTGCTCACCGCCCCCTGTTCTGTGTAATAGCGCAGTGCTCCAGGGTGGATGGGGACTGCTGCGCCTTCATCGAAGCTGTCCAGCGTGATTCCCATTGCAGCCTTGTGAGACGCGTGCAGGGTGTCGAGGTTTTCAAACAGAGCTTTCGTCATTTTGTAGACCTGTTCCTCGTCCAGGTCCGGAGAGACGAGCAGCTGGTTCATAATCGACGCGGTGAGGACGTCCTCTGCCTGCGAGTATGTTCCGCCAGGGATCGCGCTCTGGTCGAAGAAGGGATACTTCTCCTTGAGCCTGGCGAATCCTTCACCCTCGATGGGGACGATGACGACGTCTTCGGTTGTCGCAAGGTCCATGATTGAGGAGTTTGGCAGGCCGGAGGTAACGAACGCTGCGTCAGTCTGGCCGTTCTTGATCTGGTCGATGGCGCCCGAGTATGACAGGAAGTCTTCCTGGATGTCGTCATACGTCATGCCGTATGCATCCAGAATCATCTGCGCGTTCAGTTCCACACCGGAGTTCTTATCTCCCACGCCGACGCGTTTGCCGCGCAGGTCCTCCACCGATCGGATCCCGGTCCTGGCGGTGGTCACGATCTGGACGTAGTTGGGGTACAACGCTGTTAGTGCGGTGAGCTCACTGAGCTGGCGGCGTCCTTCGAATGGGCCGGTTCCCTCGACAGCTTGTCGTGTTGCATCGCCCATGACGAAGGCCAGTTCGGCGCGCCCTGAGGTGATGAGCGAGATGTTTTCCACGGATGCGCCCGTTGCCTGTACGGATGCGTCCGATCCTAGTTCGTTGCGGAAAATCTGAGCCATAGAGGCGCCGATCTGGTAGTACGGTCCAGACGTGCCGCCGGCGGCGATAGTGATGAATTCGACGGATCCGCGTTCGTGCGAAGGACCTGGTGCTATGCAGGCAGTCAGTACCAACGCCGCGGCGGCCATTATGGCTCCAAATCGTTTTCTCATGACGTCCCCTTCCGGGCTTGCTGATGTGTCCGATGAGGTGGCTGTGTGACGGTTGGATTCGCCTGCGCCATGCTGACATACTGGCTCGGTGAATCCTCATGTAGCCAGTTACTTCCCTGTCCTTCAGCTCACATATTTCTTTCGGACAATACCCCTGTTATTATCTTCACGTCAAGAGAAATTTTAGAATTTCATTGCCGTATCTCGAATCGCAGAATTCGAAATACGCAAAAATGCGGCAGATATCGCTGAGGATATCTGCCGCCTTGCGCGTTCCTGGTGCCGCGGATTAGGACATGGACACGGAGGCGCTCGCTGCTACTATCGCAACAATGATGAACCATATGATCATGAGAACAACGAACACGATCAGTGATGCCAGGAAGCCGTTACGCGACATGCGCGAATCGTTCGGACGCTGATCCTTCCAGACCAACCACAAAACCAGGCCGACAATCGGGACGAAGAATCCCAGGACCGCCCATCCGATGCTGCCGGTGTCCACAGGATTTGCTCCCTGCTGATACTGGCTCGCCTGCTGGTACTGCCCCGGCTGGCCGTATGGCGATGGCTGTCCAGCCTGGTACTGCTGAGACTGGGATCCGTACGCATCGGAGCCGGACGAATTGTACTGATTCTCCTGCCCATAATTAGGGTTATCCTGCCCATAATTAGGGGGAGTATTGGTGTTTTGGCTCATTGCCATTGCCCTCATATCCTCGAAAGTGTATGACGTGATTACAGTTCTGACGAACTATCTCTATGATACGGTCACTGGCCCCACTTTGTGAACGATGTCATTTACGTGTTACGCCCCGTTCACTCCTCGTTTCCAAAATTGCGCTTGATGTGTTCATGATGTCGGATAACCTCGCGCACCATAAAGGCCAGGAACTTCTCCGCAAAGTCCGGATCCAGCCCGCTTTCTTCCGCCAAACGCCGCAATCGCGCCACTTGCCGCGCCTCACGCGCCCGATCTTCAGGCGGCATATCGTGCTCCGCCTTGATGAACCCTACGCGCTTCGTGCAGCGAAACCGCTCCGCCAGGATGTGGATGAGCGCAGCATCAATATTGTCGATCGTTTCGCGTGCCTGGCTGAGTTCTACAGGAATAGCGGGCTGCGTGCCGGCACTGGCGGCACTCGGGTCAGATGTTTGGTTCATATCAGCACTCCCCTCGTTGTCTTACGTGCTGCGTCGTCTTCGACGCGTGCATGTCTTCCTGCCGGGCACACCCGCTCCGGCAAACGCGGCTACGCGCTTTGAGTCTTCGCCTCACCAGGGGCATACAGTTCCGCGTCCCCCTCGCCGGTGACGACATCGCGGGTAATGACGACGGTGCCGACATCGTCGCGACTGGGTAGTTCAAACATCAGGTCGGACAGCGTCTTTTCCATAATGGTGGACAGGCCGCGCGCGCCCGTACCTCGCCTGTTGGCTTCAGAGGCGATCTCCATCAGCGCGTCCTCGGTAAATTCCAGCGTCATGTCGTCCAGCTCAAACAGGTGCTGGTACTGGGCGACGAGGCATGCCTGCGGCTCGGTGAGGACGCGAACCAGGTCCTGCTCGGTGAGCAGTTTCGTTGAGGTGAGGATCGGGAGCCTGCCGATAAATTCCGGAATCATGCCGAACTTGTGCAGATCTTCGGGCGTGACTGATTCGTAAATGTCACCCATTTCGGAAGAGGATTTCAGTGACGAGGCAAAACCTGTGGAGCGCTGTCCAAGGCGCGCCCGCACGATCTCCTCGATACCGGCAAATGCGCCGGCCGCGATGAACAGAATGCCGGATGTGTCGATTTCGAGGAACTGCTGGTGCGGATGCTTGCGACCGCCTTGAGGCGGGACGGATGCGACGGTCCCTTCAATAATCTTGAGCAGTGCCTGTTGGACACCCTCGCCCGATACGTCTCGCGTGATCGACGCATTTTCGCCCTTGCGGCCAATCTTGTCGATCTCGTCAATGTAGATGATGCCGCGTTCCGCCTTCTTGATGTCGCCGTCGGCTTCCTGGATAAGTTTGAGCAGGATGTTTTCAACGTCCTCGCCAACATACCCTGCCTCCGTCAGCGCAGTGGCATCCACGATCACGAACGGAACGTGCAGCATGCGGGCAAGCGATCGGGCCAGGTGGGTTTTCCCGGTTCCGGTTGGACCCAGCATGAGAATATTGGACTTGGTGCCCTGCATATCCTCATCGTTTCCGGCTTCCCTGGAGCGCACGCGCTTGTAGTGGTTGTAGACTGCTACAGATAGTGCGCGCTTGGCGCGGTCCTGACCGATGACCCACGAGTCAAGGAAGTCGAAGATTTCGCGCGGTTTGGGTAGCGGGGTCTGCGTAGGCGCGCTGTCAGTCTGCAGCTCTTCTTCAATGATTTCGTTGCACAGTTCGATGCACTCGTTGCAGATGTACACACCGGAGCCGCCGATCAGCTTGCGCACTTGTTTTTGTGTCTTGCCGCAGAACGAACACTTGAGCAGTTCTGCCCCATCCGTCAACCGTGCCATGACGCGCCTCCCATTTGATCCGCACACCTCCATGCGCGTGTTTCTAGCCTAATGGAGCCATCCGCAGTGGGCGAACCGGCGCGCGTGGGAACGCCCTCGCCAATCATGTGAGGTTTCCCGGTCGGGTGTCACGTAATTGACGAGGGCGACTTGTCCACGAACAGCTCGGCGCGCTGAACAAAGTGACTGGCACCACCTGCTGATACATGCGAGCAGCACCGCGCGTATCTGAGCCAGCGATACTACGCGCCGGCGATCAGTTACTGGGCTTTGCGCGGCTCGAGCACCTGGTCGATCAGACCGTACTCGCGGGCCTGCTCAGCAGTGAGGATCTTGTCGCGTTCAATGTCGCGGCGTACCTGCTCCGAACTGACGCCTGAATGCTTCGACAGGGTGTCTTCGAGCCACTTGCGCATGCGGTCAATCTCATCGGCCACGATCTCGATGTCCGAGGCCTGACCGTGCATGCCTTCCATCGCAGGCTGGTGAATCAGGATACGAGCGTTCGGCAGTGCGAGTCGGCGTTCAGGCGCGCCCGCGGCCAGCAACACGGCGGCAGCCGAGGCGGCCTGCCCCAGGCACACGGTCTGGATCTGAGGCTTGACGTACTGCATGGTGTCGTAGATGGCGGTCATCGCAGTGAACGAGCCGCCGGGGCTGTTGATGTACATCGTGATCATTGAATCGGGATCCTGAGACTCCAGCACGAGCAGCTGAGCCATCACATCGTCAGCCGACGAATCGTCAACCTGAACTCCGAGGAACACGATGCGGTCCTCGAACAGTTTGGCGTACGGATCCTGGCGCTTGTACCCGTAGGCGGTGCGCTCCTCGAAGGTGGGCAGCACGTAGCGGGCCTGCGGCATCTGACGGGCCATTGCGTCAAAGTAAGGAGCAGTGCTGGACATATCAGTTCTCTCCGTTCTGCGCGTCGTTGGCACGGTGGCCGATCTCCTGCGGTGTGGAGACGATCTTGTCGGCAAATCCGTAATCGACAGCTTCCTGAGCGCTGAACCAGTGGTCGCGGTCGGAATCCGCAAGGATCTGCTCGACGGACTTACCGGTGCGCTCAGCGGTGATTTCCGCCAGTTCGCGCTTCATCTTGAGAATCAGTTCGGCGTTGATGCGAATGTCGGTGGCCGAACCACCGGCCCCGCCTGAGGGCTGGTGCATGAGGACACGCGTGTGCGGGGTGATGAAACGCTTGCCGGGTGCGCCTGCGGTGAGCAGGAACTGTCCCATGGACGCTGCAAGACCCATGGCCACGGTGACAACATCCGGCTTGACGTACTGCATCGTGTCGTAGATGGCCATGCCGCCGGTGACCGAGCCGCCGGGGCTGTTGATGTACAGGTAGATGTCGCGGTCGGGATCTTCAGCAGCCAGAAGCAGCATCTGCGCGCAGATTGCGTTCGCATTTTCGTCTTCCACTGCACTTCCCAGCCAGATAATGCGTTCCTTGAGCAGACGCTGGTAGACAGCATCTCCGAACGAGCCTTGAGGCTGCGCGCCGTCGGCGCCTCTCACGCGCTGTTCACTCACTTGACGTCCTTCCATCGGGCACTTTTCATCACTGATGTCCAACCTACCGGTTTCGCACTGCGCCGTCGGCCTGGATTGGCACTTTTCGCTGACGGCGCACGCTCGCGCACGCTCATACATGCTCACCTCATGCAGGCGGGGCAGGACCGTTTTCTGGTTCCTGCCCCGCGTGTGAGTGATTGATCAGCTACGCGATCACTTCTCGTCAGCTTCTGCTGCCTCTGCGTCTTCAGTCTCGGCTGCATCGTCGGCCTCAGCTGCATCCTCAGCCGCTTCGTCAGCGCCTTCGGCTGCATCATCGCTAGCTTCTTCATCACCAAAGAACTCAGTCAGGTCGATGGCCTGGCCGTTTGTGTCCTTCACGGTGACCAGACGCAGGGCCTCGATGATGGCCTTGGTGCGGGTCAGTCGTGCAACCACGGTCTGGACTTCCTCGGGCGAAGAGATCAGCTGGTTAATGTCGATGCCGTAGGTCTGCGACATCTGCATCAGGTAGTCGATCAGTTCGCGTTGGGAAACCTGGACTTCCAGTTTCTTGGCCAGTTCGTCGGAGAGGATGTCGCGACGGAACTCGAGTTCGAGCTCTTCGCGGGCTTCCTTCTTCTTCTTGGCGGTGGGCTTGTCACCCAGCTGCTGCTTGACAGCCTCGTCGATGACGGATTCAGGCAGGAGGATTTCCACCCTGTCCAGCAGTGCATCGACCAGACGGTCGCGTGCGTCCAGCGCCTGCTGAGAACGCTTGGTCTGCTCAGCCTGCTTCTTCATGTCCTCCATGAGTTCGTCAGCAGTGTCGAATTCGGATGCCATCTGGGCGAATTCGTCATCAACCTTCGGCATTTCGCGCATCTTCACGGAGTGAACGTGCAGGACAACTTCCGCCTCTTCACCGGCATGATCTCCACCCTTGAGCTTGGACGTGAAGGTCACGTCGTCACCCGAGTGCGTGCCGCGCAGAGCCTTGTCCTGGCCATCCAGCATCGTGCCGGAACCGATTTCGTAGGAAACCTCGGACACCGAATCCACCTCTTCACCGTCGACCGTTGCAGTCAGGTCGATGGTGACGAAGTCGCCGGTCTTAGCCTGGCGCTTGACGGACTTCAGCGTGGCGAAACGTGCGCGCAGGCGGTCCAGCTCGGTCTGCACGTCTTCGTCGGTGACATCCGCCGGGTCAACCTCAACGGTCATGTCATCGGTAATTTCGGGCACTTCGAAGGCGGGAACGATGTCGACCTCGCCGGTGAAGACGAGCTTGCCGCTGATCGGGCCGCTGGTCGCCGGAATTTCGGTGACTTCGATGCTGGGTTGAGCCATGGGGCGCAGTTCGTTTTCCACGACCGCCTGCGAGTACAGGCGAGGCAAAACCTCGTTGACTGCCTGCTCGATGATGGCGGCACGACCAAATCGCTGATCGATAATGCGCGGCGGAACGTGTCCCTTACGGAAACCGGGGATATTCGCCTGCTTCGAAATTTCCTTGTATGCCTTGTCCATCTGAGGCTTGATTTCTTCATGGTCGGCCTCAACGGTCAAGCGCACCTTGGTGGGCTCGAGGGTCTCAACAGTGCTCTTCACGTGTGTGCACTCCAACGTCTTGTTTCGATTTCAGCCCGTATTTCGGGCACATGACAACCCCTCGATTCTACGACAAGTCCCAGGCGTTGTCTGCAAGGGATCCGTCATATGTGGGATGAATCTACCGAATGTGCGACACGCACCACTGAACGTCCCCATCGCAACGTAATCTGCGTCACAGTAAAGGTATGGCTCCAACGACCTTAACTTTCGTGGGCGCAGCTGGAACCGTGACCGGTTCCAAGCATCTTCTAACCGTTGACTCCCCACGAGGCGAGCGACGGATTCTCATCGATTCAGGCCTGTATCAGGGCGAGAAAAAACTCCGCCGCAAGAACTGGTCTGATTTTCCAGTCCCGGCCGATTCCATTTCGGACATTCTCCTCACTCACGCACACCTGGATCACGTGGGATATTTGCCACGCCTGGTCAAGCAGGGCTTCAGCGGCACCATCTGGGCCACACCGTCCACCATCGACCTGGCACATATCGTTCTGCGAGATTCTGCCTACCTGCAGGAACGCGACGCCGAGCATGCACGCACCTATGGGTACTCCAAGCACCGCCGGCCGTTACCGCTGTATACGGTCAACGACGTTGAGGACACGCTGCCACTGATGCGAGCTGTCGATTTCGACGCTGACATTGACGTGGGCGGGCAGGTCAGTGCGCACTGGACGCGCGCCGGCCACATCCTCGGCTCAGCTTCGATCCGCGTCCACACACCTGGCGGTGACGCGCTGTTTTCCGGTGACCTGGGCCGACCCACGCACCCCGTTCTGCGCTCGCGAGAAATTCCCGAGGGTGCCCCGACGGTTCTGCTCGAATCAACATATGGAGATCGTGAACACTTTGAAGCTGATCCAGGACACGAAAAGCACGAAGTGTTCCGTGACGCCATCTGCCGAACCATCGATCGCGGCGGCTCCGTTCTGGTTCCAGCGTTCGCCGTCGACCGCACTGAAGTAGTGCTGAAAGTACTTTCCGACATGGTCGCTGCCGGCCAGATCCCCTCGGTGCCAATCTACGTGGACTCCCCCATGGCGCTGGCGTCCCTGCGCCTCTACCAGGCTGTCAGTGCGCGCGGCGAACTCAATGATGAAGTGGGAGGCCTGAAGCTGAGCAACCTGAATCTCATTGAGGTGCGAGACCAGGAACAGTCGCAAAAACTCAACGATCCTAAGGAGCCTTCCATCATTGTGTCGGCCTCCGGCATGCTCACCGGCGGCCGCGTCCTGCACCATATCGAGCACATGCTCCCCCAGGCGATTCATACCGTCGTGTTGACCGGCTATCAGGCGGTAGGCACACGTGGGCGCGCGCTCCTGGACGGCGCACGCGAACTGAAAATGCATGGCGCGTGGGTGAGCGTGCAGGCCGAGGTGATTCGCGACGAGGAATTCTCCGTACACGCAGATTGCTCGGAGCTGGTGGACTGGGTACGCGATCTGGTGCCTCAGCCTCGTTCAGTGTGGTGCGTGCATGGCGAAGATAAGGCTGCACAGGCGTTAGTCGATTCGCTCGATCAGGAGCTGGGCGTACGCGCCCGGGTGGCCGTCCCGGAGAAGACCATCGAGTTGAAGAAGTGACAAAGCGTCCACTCCCCCGCTTCTCAGTCGACCAGAACCGACCGGAACAGAACACGCTTTTTTCCTACTTTTGTGTCCTTTTCGTAACTTTTCTCATCGCAATTGACTGACGTGCGTCGTGGCGTGCCATACAATAATGTCTGCGACTAAAGTCCTATATGCGCCACTGTGCATACAGGTGGCGGACCGACGATGGTACGCCGCGTCGCGCATCTGTTCTGGGATTCTCCGTCGAGGGCGACGCGTCCTCTGTGTCACGAAAGGTCACCATGAGTATTCCTACCCTTCACACATCGTCATCACATGCGGCAGCTGATGACTACGTAGCGCCATCACGTACCGTCCACCTTGTGCGCATGGCGGGCCTGCTGGGAGGCCCGCTCCTGGCTGTACTGGTGTACTTCATCATGCCCGACAATGCCGCCGACATCGCAGCACAAGGCTTGTCCGACGACAAGCTCAGCACCATGAATCTTGACGGCCTGCCCATCGTGGCCGCGGTCGCGATCCTCATGGGCATCTGGTGGATGACCGAAGCCATCCCGCTCGCCGCCACTGCCCTGATTCCAATGGTCGTCTTCCCTGCCCTACAGGTCGATTCTTTTTCCGGAACAGCCGGACCGTACGCCTCGGACACGATCTACCTGTTCATGGGTGGATTCATCCTGGCGCTCGCCATGCAGCGCTGGAACCTGCACCGACGTATCGCGCTGACCGTGGTCAACATGGTCGGGACGAAACCTCGCCAACTGGTCGCAGGATTCATGATCGCAACTGGCTTCCTGTCAATGTGGGTGTCCAACACCGCGACCGCCGTCATGATGCTGCCCATCGGAATGTCGGTGCTGCAGCTCGTCTCCCAGCTCGAAGGTTCCCGCCAGGCAGATTCTGAGGATCTACCCGCCGACGCTGAATCAGTGTCCGGCACAGCTCGCGACGCCACAAAAGGTGGCGTCGTGGCAGCAATCGTTCAAAAAGGTAAGGATGCCTCGGAAACGATCAGTAAGCAGACGCAGCTATATCACTCGAAGTTCGCCATTTCCCTCATGCTCGGCATCGCCTATTCCGCTTCGATCGGCTCACTGGGAACCATCATCGGCACTCCGCCCAACTCGCTCCTGGTGGCATACCTGAAGGAAAACCACGATATTTCGATCGGTTTCGGACAGTGGATGCTGGTAGGTGTCCCACTGGCGGTGACGTTCCTGGCGATCGGATGGTTCCTGCTGACATATGTTCTGTTCCCACCGGAAATCTCGGAAATCCCCGGAGGTAAGAAGCTCATTCGCAGTGAACTGAAGAAGCTCGGCCCGATGGGCAGCGGCGAGTTACTCGTCGGCATCCTCTTCGTGGCCGCCGCCATCTTGTGGGTGTTCCTGCCCTTTTTCCTGAAGTTTTTCGGCATTCAGATCAAGGGGATCGACACCATTATCGGCATGGGGATCTCCTTGCTGCTCTTCATCATTCCGGCAGACCCGAAGCGAGGGGTGCGTTTGATGAACTGGGAGTCAATGAAGGACCTACCCTGGGATATCATCCTGCTGTTCGGTGGCGGTCTGGCTCTGTCTGGCCAGTTCTCTCACACGGGCCTGTCAAACTGGGTAGGCCACTCAGTTGAGCAGTTGCGCACCCTGCCCATCATCGTGATTTTGTTCGCGATCACGGCGCTCGTCCTGGCTCTGACGGAGCTCACCTCCAACACCGCAACTGCTGCCGCGTTCCTGCCGATTATCGGCGGCGTCGCCATCGGCCTTGGGTACGGCGATATGAACATCCTGCTCTTCGTGATCCCGGCTGCGTTGGCTGCCACGTGTGCGTTCATGCTCCCGGTCGCCACGCCTCCAAACGCCATCGCGTACGGGTCGGGTTACGTGCGCATCGTCGACATGATCAAGGCAGGTTTCTGGTTTAACGTCGTCGGCATCTTCCTGGTGATGGGCACCGTACTGGCTCTGGCGGTCCCGATCTTTGGTCTAGCTTTAACGCCTTCCGTGTAGCACTCCGGTCGCCCTCGGCAATCACGATGAACGAGGGCGACCGCGGCGCCGTGTCGAAACTCCAGCTTGAATCATCGGGCGGATGACCGCGCGCCACTTTAATGACGGTGTGTCATAATCATGGCATGACACCGACCTCCCTGAAAAGTGCGTCCACTGCGCCATCTCAGTCATCAACACTGGCGCACCCCTGGATCGCACTCGTTTTCCTGTCTCTGGCACTGTCACTGATCGTTATGGACGGCACCATCATCAACGTGTCTTTGCCGACAATCATGCGTGACCTCGAGCTCACATTCACGCAGGCTCAATGGCTGACAACGAGCTACGCGCTGATTTTCTCGGCGCTGCTGATCACCGTGGGACGTCTGGCCGATAACTGGGGACGACGCAACATCCTTCTGGCAGGGATCGCCATCTTTGTTATCGCATCAATCATTGCCGGCACGGCGCGTACTTTCACTCCTCTGCTCATCGCACGTTTCCTGCAGGGCACCGGAGCGGCGGCCGTTTCTCCAACAACACTCTCAACTGTCAACGCGACGTTTACAGGCAAGAGGCGCATGATTGCGTTCGCCGTGTGGGGGTCAGTTATTTCAGGGATGGCCGCTGTTGGTCCTCTGCTGGGTGGCTGGATCACGACGAGCACCACCTGGCCGTGGATTTTCCTGATCAATGTTCCGATCGGCATCATCGTTGCGCTCGGCTGCATTTTCTTCGTGCCCAACACTTATGGAGAACGCTCCGAACACGGTTTCGACGCGGGCGGGTTTATCACCTCGTCAATCGGTTTCGCCGCTCTGGTCTACGCACTGATTCAGGGGCGTGACCTGGGCTGGTGGAAGCCGATCAATGAGGACTGGACGTCATGGCCACTCTCGCCTGTGCCGCTGGCGGCTGCTCTGGCCGCCGTCCTGCTCGGCTTTTTCATCTGGTGGGAACGGCGACAGCTGCGAGTGGACGGGCCGCACCTGCTGAATCTGAATCTTTTCAAGCTCCGAAGCTTTTCTGCAGGGAACGTGGCCGCTGCGGCAATCTCAGTGGGAGAATTCGGTCTGCTCTTCGCGTTGCCTTTGTACCTTCAGAACGTCCGCATGCTCACACCGCTCCAATCAGGCGGTGTCCTGGCTGCAATGGCTGCAGGCGCCTTTATCGCAGGTGGCTCAGCATCCCCACTGGGGCGTCTCTTTTCTGCAACGTGGGTGGCGCGCGCCGGACTGGCCATAGAATCCATTGCCGTATTCAGCCTGGCGATCAGCCTGACAGCCCACACGCCCATCGCAGTTATCGTCACAGCACTGGTTGCCTACGGTTTTGGTCTGGGGTTGGCGTCAGCGCAACTCACATCCGTCATTCTGGTTGATGTGCCACCCAGCACGTCGGGGCAGGCATCCGCCACCCAGTCCACGACACGTCAGGTCGGTACAGCGTTGGGAATTGCTCTGGTTGCAACGTTCCTGGCTGCGTCGGTGAATTCACAGGTACAGGGAAGCCTCGACGATGTGCCGCTGCCCGAGCAGGCACGTCACGGCATCGAAGCGTCTGTCGCACCTTCAGCTGGCGCTTCCATTCGGGCGCTGACTGACTCGGACGGTTCAGAAGGCGTTCCAGCGGAACTGACCGATGAGGTGATCGACAAACTGTCGGAGGCTTTCAGCGTCGGAACGTCGCGCGCAATGGGAGTGGCCGGCGCAGCCCTCGGACTGGGATGTGCACTGACGTTCTTCCTGCCTGGCGCCCGCAAGCCCTCAGGCGAATAGGGCACGTGGCACGGGGGGGTTACCTCGCGTCACACGGCGGCGCTTCTGCGGATACTTGTTCGACACGCCCGCTTAAATCGCTACACTATATCAATTGCATCCCATCTGACAGCGACGATCGCTGTGGCGTAGAACAAGAAATGAACGGAGTATGTATGACCGATCCCCATTCACGGCCACAGAGCCCGATCCGTCGGATCGCACTGATTACAAACCCTGTTGCAGGTTTGGGATCGTCGATGGATGCGGCACGGCGCGCCACTGAGTTTCTGGCCAATCGCGGCATCGATGTGGTCTCCATTGCCAGCTACCTGCCACTGACGACGAGCCTGCGCACTCGCGAATTTGTCGCTGACCCAACCATTGACGCGATTGTGGTGTGCGGCGGAGACGGGCTGATCAACCTTGCATTGCAGGAGGTGGTCGGCACAGGCAAACTCTTCGGTGTCATACCGGCTGGCACCGGTAACGACCTGGCACGCGAATATTCCATTCCTTTCGATCCCAGAGCAGCCGCATCACTCATTGTGGACGGCCACCACGACAGCGTTGATGTGGGCCTCATGAGCCACGCGAACGGGGAAGAACGCTACTTCGCAACAATTATGTGCGCGGGCGTGGATTCAATGATTAACGATCGTGCCAACCAGATCAGATGGCCGAAGGGTAATTCACGCTACCTGCTGGCACTGGGCATCGAGTTCGCACGCCTACGCCCCCTGCGCACAACGATCCGCATCGACGGCAAAGGCACACATCACGTCCCGACAATTCTCAACGCCATTGCCATTACCAAGACGTATGGCGGCGGCATCATGATGTGTCCGCATGCTAACCCCCGCGACGGCCTGCTGTCGATCAGCCTGGTGGAAACGCTCAATCGCCTCGAAGCGATCAGCAAAGTTCCGAAGGTCTTCCTGCACCGCCTGGAGGAGGTACCGGAGGTCCACATGTACCGTGCCCACAGTGTTGACATCGAAGTCAGCGGCCTCGATGCATTTGCTGACGGCGAGCGTCTCATGCCCATGCCTTTGCACATCGAATGCGTGCCGCGCGCCCTCAACTTGATCATGGCGAGGTAGAGCGGCGCACGCAAGTCGCCCTCGCTCATTGTGACGAACGAGGGCGACTGTGGCAGATCAGTGAGTTTGCGTCGAATCGGTGGGGCTGGCTCACTATGCTGCTGCAGACCAACGGCCAGCCACCGAGAGGCACCCTAGCTTTCAGCCCACGGATCGACGACTATACGGATCGGGTTACCTGTCTTATTGCGCATGATGTCCAGGCCTTCTTCCAGATTCTCCAGCGAGATGATCTGAGAGACCGATTCGGACAGATCCAGTCGCCCGGCCTTGACGAGTTCAGCAAGCAGGAAGATGTCCACTACTTCGTAGCCCAGGTGTCCTATGGCCTGACGGCGCTTGACGCCAAAATCGTACAGGCTTCCGCCGTGGAATTCCTGGCGTGACAGCCCGACCAGCACGGCGCGCCCCCTGTAGTCCAGTGACTGCACTGCCTGCTCGAAGGTCACCTGAAGACCGGCAGCGTCGAACGCAACGTCAATCATGCGCCCACCCGTCGCTTTCTTGATCTTGTCCATCAGTTCGGGGTCGTCGGATCGGAACGTGAAGTCAGCGCCCAGACGTTTGGCTCGATCAAACACACCCTCGTTGATGTCGATACCAATGACAGGGTACGCACCCGCCAGCCGGGACAGCTGGACGATGTGGGTTCCGACTCCACCCAATCCCCACACGGCAACGGCGTTGCCCATCGAGACCTTGCCGGTGTGCTTGACTGCTCCGAACGGGGTTGCCACGGCATCAGCGAGGATCGCGGCCTGTTCCATCGGCACACCATCGGGCACGCGGGTGAGTCCTTCAGCGTTGGCCACTGTGTACTGCGCCCATGCACCGTCATAGTCAAATGCCATAATGCGCAGGTTTTGGCATGAGCCTCGGTTACCTCGGCGGCATTCGCGACACTTCAGGCAGGGCATACCCGACTGCGGGATGACCTTGTCGCCGATCTCCCAGCCCTGCACATTCGATCCCATCTCTGCGATGGTGCCCGAGCACTCGTGGCCCTGCGTGATTTCCGGCATTTTCATGGGAAAATCACTGTCGATCAGCGCCATATCCGAATGGCAGATTCCACAGTAGGCAACTTTGATGAGGACCTGGTTCGGACCGGGTTTGGGAATCGGAATATCCTCGATCGTTACGGTGCGATCTGAATGCAGACGCTGGGCGCGCATCGTGCCTTCCATTGCTCTCTCCTTTTTGCGCGCAGCGCCGTGCCCTCGTGCGCATAAAAAGACAGGCGTCTGTGCCTGCAGATGCGTTGACAAGGTTGTCGCCAAAGCTCACACGACGTCACGCGGACATTATGTAGGAGGATTTCTCCTATGAGCACAGACTAACCCATGACCTGCGGTTATTGGGTCTTTTGACCTATATCGCAGATGCGAGTTTCGACGAAGCGATGCGTGAGCCTGCCTCGACAATAACGAAGAAGCCTCCTGCAACCAACGCGATCGTGCCGCCTGCTGACAGGCCACACACGACCGCAAGCCCCAGTCCAACTACGGCAATAATGGTAGACGCGAGCGTGGACAGTGCGACGAAACGCGGCGTCGATGCGACGCGCCCCTTCAAGACGGTGGGTGCGGCGGCGATTAAGGAGATTGACACGACGGTGCCGACCGCCGGAATAATGACCGTCACCGTCGCGATAATCAGACCCAGGGTGATCAGGCGCATCAGGTCAGGCCGCCCTCCGCTGGCTCGGTAGTTCACCGCGTCGAAGCTGACTGCTACCAGCCGCCCGCCCATCAACGCCCACACTCCCCCAGCGACAATAAGGACGAGGGCGGCCGCGATAACGTCGATGCGCGTACATGCCAGCAGGGATCCTGTCAGGAAGCCGTCGATTCGCAGCGGCAGGGGCGCGAACCACTTATTGAGGAAGTAGCCAGAGGCAAACCCCACGGTGAGCGTGATTCCGGCGGCCGCCTGCGAGGAAATTCCTTTCAGGGCCGATACGCCATGCATCAACAGCGCGAGGACGAGTGAGGCCAGGCCAGCACCGATGAACAGTCCCAGAGACAAAGCCTCATGGCTGCTCGAGACCAGCGCCGCGCCGACCACGCCGATGACGGCGCCCGGGAACGCGGCATGGGTGATTGATTCAGTGAAGAAGATGCGCTGGCTGAGTACGGCGAGGGATCCGACCAGGCCGCACAGAGCTCCCACAACGATTACTTCAACCAGCGGCAGGGCGATGATGGTCCACATCGAGATCATGGGCGCACTCCCTGAATCGGGTGGGCGACAGGCTGCGTCACGTGCCCGGTGTCCAGTGCGCGCACGCACATGCGGTACAACGTGCGCACAGCCAGTACCAGCCCGAACATGGCACACACACTGAGCGAGACAGCAGCCTGCGGTGAGATTGGGCGCGAAACCGGCAAGTTCATAACATGCATCCCCAGGACCGCCCCGCCGACGCCGACCGCAATCCCCACGGGAATCATCCACCCGACGGTGCGGGCGACCAGTCGAGCGCTGGCCCCAGGGATCACCAGATATCCGATCACCAGCAGGACGCCGATGGCGGAAGCGGCTGATACAACAACGGCGGCGATCGCGGTGTTGAGAACAATGTCGACAAGGAGGGTGTTGACTCCCAGAACCGGAGCGGTATCGCGGTCGAAGGCGGTGATTACCTGGCCGCGCCACGTCAGGGCGACGATCACGATGGCGAGCAGGCAGAAGAGGACGGACTGCGCCAGGCGCGCATCGGTCACGTCCAGCAGTCGGCCGAACATGAGCGCTTCCAGCTGGCCGGACATGTCGCCTTTTTTCAGCGAGATCACCACGCCCAGTGCGAAGAAGGTCGTCAGAATCGTTGCGGTGGATCCCTCGGAAATGTGGCTGCGCTGCCCGGCCCACACCAGTGCTGCGATGACTGCGCATGCACATAGCGCAGCTCCGGGCACGATCATGTCGATGCCGCCATAAAGGGCACCTACTACGATGCCAGGGAAGACGCCGTGAACCAGTGATTCTGCGTTGAACTCCGCACACCGCACGTTGACCAGCACGCCGACCACTCCGCTGGCGCAGGCCAGGATAATCAGCAAGACAAATGGCCTGAACGTGTACGGAGCTGACGCAATAAATCCCCATCCAGGTAGTGGCTGCAGAAGCTGCCGTAGACCTTCAAGCCATTCAGCCCACATGCTCGGACTCCTGTGTCGCTATGTGCGCGATGCGAGCACGCCGATCAGCGCGGTGCTCCTCTTTACCTGCGCTGGTCGCTGCGAGTTCGACGGGCACCGACCCGCCGTATGCCTTCGCCACCAGCTCCGGTGTCAGTACCTGTGCGATTGGCCCGAATGCCACTTGCCTGCCTGCCAGCAGCAGTGCCCGTTCACAGGTAGCGTCAGCCAAGATGAGGTCATGCGTGGAGATCACGACGGCTACGCCCTGGTTCTTGGCGTTGGTGATGATGGAGAGCAGGGCACGGCGGTTCGGCTCATCCAACCCGTTGAACGGCTCGTCGAGCAGGATCATCGCCGGCTCAGCGACCAGGGCCCGCGCCAACAGGATGCGCTGACGCTGCCCGCCAGACAGGTCACCGAACCGGACGTCTCCACGATCACTCATCCCGACATTGGCGAGGGCGTCCTCGATGCGCTGTTTGCCGGTCGATCCGAGCCGCCCAAACAGTTTCCGCTGACCTCGGTATCCCATCGCAACTACCTGGCGAGCAGTGATGGGGAATGTGGGGTCCAGGTTGAGCTGTTGCGGGACGTATCCCACTGTTGAGCCTGGCGGCACTCGAAGGTGACCGGCGCTGACGCGGACGGATCCGATGATGCCGCGCAGCAGCGTGGTCTTTCCTGACCCGTTCGGCCCGATCAGTGCCAGCGCTTCACCTGCCTGGATGCTGCCATCCACTCCGGTGAGCACTGTCTTATTGCCGTATGCCAGTGAGCAGTTGTCGAATTCGAGTGCCGCGCCCATAGCCTTTCCTTGCTCCGTTGCCTATTTTTCTGCGAGCGTGTCAGGCAGCTGTGGTACGTTCCCGTTCCACGCCTGGACCAGCGTCGTCACGTTGTGAGTGATGGAGCCGACGTAGGTTTGTCCTGCCGACCCGTCGGGTCCGAGGGAGTCGCCGTATAGTGCGTCGTCTCCGACGATTGCTTTGACACCGGCGGCCTGAGCAACTGCCTCGATTGACTTCGAGTTGTTGGAGTTTTCTGCAAAAAGCGCGACCGCTCCTGAGTCCTTGACCTGTTGGGCGGCTTTCTTGATGTGGTCAGCGGTGGCGTCCTGTTGGCTGTTGAAATCCGACAGGGCTGCGCCGATGAACTTCACGCCGTAGTCTTTGGAGAAGTATCCGAATGCGTCGTGAGAGGTGAAGAGGACGCGGTGCTGAGGCGGAACCGAATCGATCGCTTCACGCACCCATCCGTCCAGGTCGGTCAGGGTCTGCGTGTACTGCGCAACGTGCCGGTCGAAGAGGTCCTTGTTGTCAGGCGAGGCTTTGCCGAGGATTTCACCGATATTGCGCACCTGGATGGCGGCGTTCTTCGGGCTGGTCCACACATGCGGGTCGTACTGAAACTCCGGTGTTGCGGCACCATCTTCAGGCGGGAACGGCCACTTTTGCACATCGACCTTCTGCGTGCCGCGATCAATGGTGTAGGGCAGGTCGCTTTCACGCTTGGTCACCGAGGCAGGGTCGTCGACTTCCGCTGCCGTCAGAACTCCCGATGTCACTCCCATGATCCCGTGGAAGCCAGATGCCTGGATTGCTGAGTCAAGGAAGTGTTCCAGGTCGACGCCAGAAACGAACATGATGTCGGCGTGAGCAAGGGCGTCTGCCTGTGCCGGGGTCATCTCGTGTTCATGTGCCGAGGCATTCGGGGCGAGTAGGCACGTCAGGTTAATCGTGGTGACGGCTGACTGGACTGGCGCTCCTAAGGCATGAGTGGCGCCCTGTGCGTCAGTTTTGTTGAGCGCCAGCGTCGAGTGCTCATCGGCGTTGCCGGCGATCTGCGTGACGTAATCGCACACTTGGGTGGTTGTAGCCACCACATTCACTGTGTTGGAGGAGCGTTGTGCGCCGGATTGACCATTCGCGGCGGTCGCTCCTGACATGTTCGCCTGGGTATTGCCGCAGCCTGCAAGACTAGCCACCGCCACGGCGACCATCGCTGCTCGAAGGCACACAGTTCTTTTCTTCACTCTTTCTCCCCTTATGTGTGATGCCGCTGGTCGTATTCCCTCCCAGCCCTTAACGATAACGGCTCTCACTATATGCCCAAGTTAGGTTTTCGGTCAACCGAATAATATGTTTGGTTCAATACAATATTTGATGGGTGTGGGAGTGTCAACGTGCAGATCAGGAGGCAACACAAGAGCACGGCAGCGTGCTGGGTACAGGGGTCTCACTGCAGTGTGTGCAGAGGCACAAAGTGCTGAAGTCAGAGGCCTCGCCGCGATGGATACAAGGGGGTAACCGAGGGATTCACAGGAAGAGGCAGTGGCCAGCCACCCTCGAAAATTCGAGAGGAGCGGAACGCAACGGGGACAGCTGAAGAACCCAAGAAGAACGGCACATTCGGAATGAATGACAATAAATCGAAAATGGTCGGGGTGACAGGATTTGAACCTGCGACCCTCTGCTCCCAAAGCAGATGCGCTACCAAGCTGCGCTACACCCCGGTCGGTTTTCCACCGCTTGGAAATGATAATGCATCCGCTGAACGAAAACCAATTCTCCCACTCAATCCAGTTTGTGGGATAGATCGTGGTTTTTCGATTTCACTTTTCAGCCTCGGCACGTTACGATCGATTCGTTCACGCGAGCAGTCACGCCTATCGGCGCTGACATCGCGGGCGTAGCTCAATGGTAGAGCCCCAGCCTTCCAAGCTGGTCATGCGGGTTCGATTCCCGTCGCCCGCTCCACTTGGACGTCGAAAATGATAAGTAGGCGTTTGCGTTAGCGCGTACGCCCCAAGGGGGTCAAGAAAATCGCTTGCGTTAGCGAGTGTGTAGCGCGTTTGCCCTGACCTGCGGAAATGCTTCCTGAGCACTATCGCTTCCCCTGTTGCCATGATTTCTGGGCATGAGAAAAGCCCGTCCGCGCTCATGCACGAACGGGCCAGAATCTTCATCTCAAATCTAAAGCTGAACCCTCACTACCTCACCAACTCGGAATACGAACCGGATCGTATCTTCGCCTACGATGGCGTGGTCGATGAGTGCGCTCCATTGTGCGGGGTGAAACTCGCTCACCGGTTCCCCTGTCAGATCATTCAGGGTTGTGGTGATGGCGGCGTGCTTGGCGGTGTTCGCTGCGATATCTGCCTCTAGGCTCGCTTTGCGTGCGAGCGTCTTACGGTAGGCAGTATCGAGCTCTGTGTAGTGGGCTTGGTAGGCGTCTTGGTCGAGCGCGCGTTGCTGGTTTTCCGCAATCAGTGCTTCGATCTGCTCGGTCAGCTCCACGATTTTCGCCTGGCAGGCGGCGGCTTGTTCTTCCAAACGGCTCGTATCGAACATGTCGCCAAGCACCTGCGGTAGGTGGCTTTCGTACCGGTGGCGGGCGATCAGTTGGTTGAGCGCTTGCACGAAAGAATCCTTGATCTGCTCGTCTTTCACTGTCGCGCTGCTGCAAGGGTGCTGCCCTGCGTATTTGTGGTTGCATTGCCAGACTGTGTACTTGTATTTCGTGTTCGATGCCCACGTTTTACGCCCATACCACGCACCACACTGAAAGCATTTGAGCCGGGTGGAGAACAACCCGACTTTCGCTGATGATATGTTGCCATGTCTGGTGGAGAGTTCGTATTGCACCTGATCCCAGATATGCGGAGCAATAATCGGCTCGTGATTGCCTGTTACGTAGTATTGGGGTACTTCGCCTTCGTTGACCTTCATCTTTTTAGTAAGGAAATCGGTGGTGAACGTCTTTTGGAGAAGAGCGTCGCCTTTGTATTTTTCGTTGGATAGAATGGAGCGCACTGTCGATGTTGACCATACTTCTTTCCCGCGCGGGGTGAGAATCTTGCGGGCAGCGAGTTCGGTTTTAATCTCACTGATCGCCATCCCGTCAAGGAACAGCTGGTAGATCAGCCTGACGGTCGGTGCCTGGGTTTCGTCGATGACGAGACTGCCGTCCGCTCCTTTCTTATATCCGAGTAGTGATGCGTAGGGAACCATAATCTTCCCATCGGCAAAACGTTTCCTGTGTCCCCAGGTGACGTTTTCGGAGATCGAGCGGGATTCTTCTTGCGCCAGACTCGACATGATCGTGATGAGTAATTCGCCTTTGGTGTCAAAGGTGTAAATATTTTCCTTCTGAAAATAGACCTCGACGCCTGCGTCTTTGAGCTTGCGCACGGTGGTCAAGGAGTCGACGGTGTTGCGTGCGAACCGGGAGACGCTTTTGGTGAGGATGAGATCGATTTTGCCTGCCAGGGCGTCATCGATCATGGTTTGGAATCCCTCACGGTGCTTCATAGAGGTGCCAGAGATACCTTCGTCGCAGTACATGCCCGCGAACTGCCAATCATTAC
>NZ_KV817033.1:0-1175 GCF_001814535.1 Actinomyces sp. HMSC065F12 | reverse complement strand
GTTCTTCCATCTCGGTAGAGACGCGAGCGTAGGCAGCGACCCGTCTGCGTGCCGGTGCGCCAGATGAGGCTGTGGCAGATCGAAGCTTCTTTGTTGCGGGTATCGCTGTGACGGTGCGGCTCATGCCAGCCTCCCCTCACTGGTTAACCCCACTGGTGCAATGGTTCCATCCGCGAGGTGGAAGGTGAGCTGATGCTCGAAGGCCTCAATCATCACGACCTGCTCAGCAACCGCAGCGGGGTCGAAACTTTGGGTGCCGAGCATGTCTGCGCAGGCTTGTTCGAGGAGTGTTTCGCGCAGGTTGTGCCCCCTACAGGGGTTGCCATTCCCGGTGCAGGCACTCCAGCACCGCCAAAACTTATACGAGGTTCCAGACTTGTAGGTGCGGGTTTTGCGTTGATAGTTCTTCCCGCACGCCGCGCAGCAGATCCGCCCGGTGAATACGCCCGTGTTCTTCGACGGGGTCGCAGCCGGGCCCACCTCACGCCTGTACGCGATTTCTGCTTGCACCGCGTCAAACATCGCCTCGTCAATGATTGGCGGGAGGGCTTGCTCGACCCAGTAGCGTGGCAGCTCCCCGTTGTTGAGGGAGCATGTGGGTGCTTGGATTGTGGGGCGGTACATTTTCTGTAGCATTTGGCAGCCCTTGTAGCGCTCGTTTTCGAGCATGCGACGAAACACTGACCCGTAGAACCGTCCCCCTCCCCGAGAGCGTTTACCTTCAGCATTGAGCATCGTCGCGGTTTTCTCCGGGCTGATCCCATCGAGATAATTGGCAAACAGTAAGCGCACAATCTTGGCTTCTTCGTCAATGATGGTGAACTCGCCGTCTGTCCAGTGGTAGCCATAGACAACGAAGGAGTTCGTGCCCCCGTTCTTGTATCGGTTGCGGATCGCCCATTTCACGTTGTGGGATAGCGAGCGGGATTCTTCCTGGGCGAACGACGCCAACAAAGTCAGCAACAGTTCCCCGTCAGCGCTAAGGGTGTCGATGCGTTCGCGTTCGAACCGTACGGCCACGCCAAGGTCTTTGAGCTCACGGACCGTAGCCAGTAGATCGACAGTGTTGCGGGCCAGGCGTGAGATTGATTTACACAACACAATATCGACACCCCCGCGCCTGGCTGCGTCCATCAGGTCTGCCAGGCCTTGCCGGGATTTCGTTGACGTGCCAG
>NZ_KV817032.1:0-1121 GCF_001814535.1 Actinomyces sp. HMSC065F12 | reverse complement strand
TAAGAAAACAGCACAGTCTCTGAATAGTCGTTGACGAGATCGTCATGCATACGAAAAGGCAAAACCCGACCAGCCGGCGTTCTCAGCGTATATCGGCGGGCTTCCAGCTCCACCAGTTCATATCCGGGGCGCTGCTCATAGGTGTAACACGGAAAGTACAAGGACGCGTAGCCGCGCTGCGCCCAGCGGAATGATTCGCCCGCCTGGTAGATGAACCAGCGCGTCACCAGGTCAAGATCCGGGGAAAAGAACGAAAAGAAAATCCTCTCATTCCGCGAGCTGCCTCCATACGCGAACTGCCCATCCTCAAGCTGAGCCAAGTGGTAAATCGGATCACCAGCATGACTGATACTGATCGAACGAGGATGGAACACATTGCGCATGAAAAGAGCGTCCGAACTTTCCGCCAGCGGCCTCAGCTCTTCGAAAAACGGCTCGTCAAGACTCGTGAGTGACATCATTTCAAAATCCCTCGTTTGATCATTTGTTTGACCGTTAATGGTTCGCCATCTAGATCGAAGACTTGTATTTGTGTTGCGCCGCCAGAATAGCCGAACCCGGGTGCAACCGTGCTGACTTCAAACGTGTATCCCTCAGGCAAACTGGATACCGTGTATGAGTAGTGGGGTTTGGCCAGTGATTCGTGTGGTAGTGCGCGGCGCTCAAATGAGACAGGCACACCGTCAGGCGCCGCAGCCAGCCATTTTCCTCTTGGTTCGCCGATGCGGTCAATGCTGGTGCCGTATGTGGCTGTGAATTCATCGAGTCCCATGCGGACCTTGGTACCCGGCACATACGGTGGATCAGGATACTTGTAATAACCGCTTTGAGGATCAACAAACTCGTGTGTCCACTCATTTTCAGTGTACGGAGTGTGGTCAGGTTTCCTGCCCCACTCAGCATCCGTATCTTTCAGGAGCGGATCCGAATGCTCCAAGTCTATGTTGTATTGGTCAAACTCCTGTTTGGTTCGCGGGAGTTCACTCGCACGGGTGTGCGGTTCAGGGACGGGCGGACCCGTGGTGGGATGCGCGCCCTTCGGTGAGTGCACCGAAGACACGTCCAGGCCTTTTGTATTCACTGGGGCGTCTGCGCCTTTGCGGAGGAGCCTGTTGAGGGTG
>NZ_KV817031.1:0-898 GCF_001814535.1 Actinomyces sp. HMSC065F12 | reverse complement strand
AAGCTCTCGCCCTGGGCAACACGTTCACCGCGACGTTCTTGGAAGAGAAAAAGCAGTTCGGCAGGGATGGCCGCTCCTCGTACCACGAGAAGATGTTTTCCTACCAGATTGCTAAAGGCGACGTGGCTGGGATGGACAAGGCATTGCAGGAACAGGCCGCGCCCACGCAACCCGCACAGGCAGCACCACAGGCACCAGCACCAGCCGCTTCGGCGGGGCAGGCAGCTAATCAGGGTGAGCAGATCACCACGCTGATCCAGGCAGGCCTCGACGACCAGGCAATCGCAAGCGCCCTCCAAATCGACCCGAGCATGGTCGCCATCATCCGCAACACCATCAAATAACCCCCACAGCCCGGCCAGCAGCCACACCGCGTGCAAGGCGCGGGCGGGCACCAAAACCACACTCAAGCCAAACAAGGAAAGGAGCACGCCCCATGTGGCAGCCCATCACCAAGCAGGACATTAAGGAAGATGACATGCTCCGCATTCACACGAAGAATTTCCCCTCCAGCCCGGTCTGGACGTGGCAGGGAACAGCCGTCCACGACCGTGACCTGCTCCTCGACGTCGGCCACCAACTCGTCTCACCACCCAAGTGGACTGTCACGCTTATCGAGCGCGAAACACCCGACCCAGACCCAACCCCAGATCAGCCTGCGCTCTTCACGGAACCACAACAATGAACCCGATCCTCGCCCACGCGCACGAATGCCTCGCTAACGGCATCAGTATCATCCCCATCCTGCCCGCCACAGACAAGGGCGACAAGCGTCCAGCCGTCGCGTGGAAACCGTACACGCAGCACCGCGCCACACTCACGCAGGCCGACCGATGGTTCCAAAACGAGCAGCACGGTATTGCCGTCATCTGCGGGGCAGTGTCCGGCAACCTCACCA